>JALYIN010000187.1 GCA_030775765.1 Verrucomicrobiota bacterium | reverse complement strand
AAGTGGATGCTCGCTATCGAGCGCGACCGCTGGGCAATGCGCGTCCACGTATTCCAGTTCGCGGTGCCACCAGACATCCCGGCCTTCCTCGATGTGAATGTCGTTGCCCGCGCGCCGAAAAACGATCACGCGCTTCACCGACGTCCCGAGGCGCAGCGCGTCGTCCACGTTTTTCTTCAACGGAACAATGGCGCCGCGCCGGTAACTTCCATCCGCCGTGATTACCGCGATCGCCCCGCAGTCCGCAATCCGATCGCGAATGCTGTCCGCGCTGAATCCGCCAAACACGACGGAATGGACGGCGCCGATCCGCGTGCAGGCGAGCATGGCGATCGCTGCTTCCGGAATCGTCGGCAGGTAAATAATGACGCGGTCGCCTTTGCGAATTTTGTTTCGCTTGAGCACGTTCGCGAAACGGCAGACATCGCGGTGCAATTGCTGGTACGTCAGCGCCCGTTTGTCGCCCGGCTCGCCTTCCCAAAGGAGAGCGACCTTATTCCGCGTCGGCCCGGTCAGATGCCGATCGAGGCAATTCTCCGAAACATTGAGTTTCCCGCCGGCGAACCATTGCGCGAACGGCGGCTTCCATTTCAGAACGCTCTTCCAGGGCCGTTGCCAGACCAGCTCGCTCGCTTCTCTCGCCCAAAACTTCTCGGGCTGGTTGATCGACTCGCGATACATCAGCCGGTATTGCTCGAGGCTTTTGATCCGCGCGCTCTTCGCGAAATCCCTCGCCGGCTTGAAAACCCGCTTCTCGACCAGATGCGACTCGATGTTTTCCGCCATGGCAAAGGAGAGGCTAGCGGACTCGTTGCCGCGCTCAACGGAAAAGCTGCAACCGCTTCGTTGGTTAATTTGATTTGTCTTCGCCGGACGCGCGCCCAACAGTGGAAGCATGAGCGATCACATTTACAAAAAGATCGAGCTGGTGGGCTCTTCCGCCACGAGCATCGAAGACGCGGTGACGAACGCGCTAACCCGCGCCCAGAAAACCATTCGCAACATGCGGTGGTTCGAAGTCGTCGAGACCCGCGGCCAGATCGAGGATGGCAAAGTCAACGAGTGGCAGGTGACCGTAAAAGTCGGCTTCACCCTCGACAAGTAGGCGGCGATTCGCCGATTACTCGTCGTCGCCTTGCGCGGCGTGATACAGCTTCGTCGCGCCGTAAGCCAGGATCGCCGGTTTGAAGGCGATAAACCCTAACCGCATGATTCCGCCCAAGATTCGGCCAAGCGGCAAACGATTCAGGATAAACCCCGCGACCACTGCGTAGGCGATCGAGCGCGTTGGGTTTTCCCGCACGTATTCTTCGGTTTGCTCGAGAATCTGCTCGAGTTGATCTTTGGTGTAGCGAAGCCCGCGTTCCGCGACATCGCCGGAGGTTCCTGAAATCTCTTCGTCCATGATAATAAGACTTCGAACCTCGAAGTAGTTTTGCGCGTTTGCAAGTTGGTGATCGAGCGCTCCGCCGTCGAGGGCACAGGAGGAAGATCGATGGCCGCGTGCGAACGCCCGGCCTATCGCAGGCTCAACCACATCGTCGCGGCGCCCACTCCCGGCGGGAAATCGGGCAGGGGCTGTTCGCGATGAAAGTTGCCCGCGCGCCGCGTGGCTTTCAGACAAAAACGCCCCATCACTTCGAGGGCGCGCTCGCCCAGGGTGGAGCAATTTGTCGAAAGCAGAATGTGCGCATTGCGGGATGCCACTTCCAGGGCGGCGAGCACCAGGCTCTCGAAATCCTGTTCCACCTGGAAGGTCTTGCCCCGGTGCGACCGCGAGAAGGTCGGCGGATCGAGAATGATCACGTCGAACTTCTCGCCTTTCCGGGCCAGCCGGGGAAGTACCGCCAAGACGTCGTCCGCGAGAAAGCTATGATCCGCCGTCGAAAGCGAATTGAGCGCAAAATTTTCCCGGCCGCGGGCGAGCGATTTCTTGGAGAGGTCGATGCTCACCGTTTTCGCTCCAACCGTGGCCGCCGCCACCGAGAACGAGCAGGTATAGGCAAAACAATTCAGCAAGGTCGCCGGCGCCAGGTCGCGGACGAACCGCCGGTTCTCGCGTTGATCGATGAACAGGCCGACCGAATAGCCCGCGCTGAAGTCGATCCCGTAACCCAAGGTCCGCTCTAAGGCCGTGCTTTGCAGGTTGGTTTCGGGATCACCCAGAATCAACACGGGCGCTTCCCGTTCCGCGTTTTGTCTAGGCAGAAACCGGGCGAAGACACGGCGGAATTTGAAATCGGTGTTGAGCGCCCAGAGGCAAAGTTCCGTCTTGAGTCGCTCCAGCGCAGCGTCGGTTTTGTGGGAGATCAGGACATCGACGCCGAAACGTTCCACCCACCCGTCCGGGCAGGTGCAAAGGCGAAGCGCGGTGGTCTGTTGCGAGATGAAACTGCGATGCAATTCCGGCTCGATCCATTCGGACATTCTCATGGCGCAAAGTGGCGGTCACTACCTCAATCGAATGTCGCACCTCACCTGTCCGTCTCTTGCCCGTCAGGCCGTGCCGGTTACAATGGCATCGCGCTTCGCTTTGGATCGCTCTGAATCATGCAACAGGCTACCGTCCGGGTTCCGGCAAGCACTTCCAACCTTGGACCAGGCTTCGATTGCCTCGGCGTTGCCCTGGCTATTCATAATCACGTCAGGGTTTCGCGCGGGCGAGGTGAGTCGCTCCCCGCGATGGCGCGCGCCGTCGGGAACGCGTTCTTCAAATGCGCCGCCACCAAGCCCTTTTCTTTTTCGTGTAAGATCGGCGGGGACATCCCGTCATCGCGCGGACTCGGGAGCAGCGCGTCGATTCGAGTCGGTGTTCTCCATGGCTTGAACGAGCTTGCGAATCGCCCGCTGCAACGTCGGGAAATTTTCCAGATCGCCGCCACGCGGGAGGGACACCCCGATAACGCCGCGCCCGCGTGTTACGGTGGCTTCAATGTCGTTCGCGGCCTGGACCGGCAAATGTTCACCGTTTCCGCGCAACTCCACTTCGTCCTTCTCATTCCCGATTTTGAAATCGCGACCTCGAAAGCACGGCGGTTATTGCCTGCGCGCATCGACCGTTTACACGCCGTCGAAAACGCCCGAAACGCCTGCGCCCTCACCGCGGCTTTCGCCGGCCGCGAATACGAATCGCTGCGCGGCGCCTTCGCGGACCATCTTCATCAACCGTTCCGGAAAAAACTGATCCCGTTTCTGGATGACGTGATCACAGCCGCTGAATCCGCCGGCGCTCTTGGCGCCTTCCTCAGCGGCTCCGGGTCCACCATCTGCGCCATCACCTTGCGTTCTCCAGAAAAAGTGGCCGGCGCCATGCTCGCCGCCGCCGGTTCAGCCGGCGCCCGCACCGTTATCACTAACGCCGATAACCGCGGCGCCCGTATTCTTGGCCATGAGCCAGCGCACTGAGAGGCTCGAGCAGTTCGCCATCGACGTTATCCTCGAACGTCGCCACGGCCCGCGGGCCGCGCTGCTCCGGGCGCTGCTTTACGCGCTTTCGTTCATCTACGAACGCCTTGTGCAGCTG
>JALYIN010000186.1 GCA_030775765.1 Verrucomicrobiota bacterium | reverse complement strand
GCCTTGGACAATGGAAACGAGGTGCCCCCGACCAACAAGCTGGCCGGCGAAATCACGAAACGCGAACGATCGGGAAAGCAGTTCGCTGGCAACCAGGCCAAGCACGAGTGCCACAACCACCAAGAGCCCCAGGTGAGCTTTCCGGTTCATTTGAAGGCAAGCTCCGCGATATAATAGGCGGCGACCGCGCCAGTGATGCGCAAGCTCTCCGCGCTCAATTTGTCCATCGTGTCCGCCGGCGTATGCCAGGGCGGATAATCGAAGTCGATCAGGTCAATGACCGGGATGCCAATCTCATTCAGCGGCGTGTGATCGTCGGTAATATCGCTATCGAAGTAGGTGAAATGCTTGCGCAATTTTAGAGCGTCGGATGACGAAAAAATACCGCTGGCCAGCTGGGGCGGCGAATCTGGCGGGAGTGTAATGGTGAGCGATTTGTCGCCGACCATGTCGAACAAAATGCCGCCACGAAACATTTTCGCCTTGTCCTGGGCGACCAGCTGTTTTGCAAAGTAACGGCTCCCGAATAAACCGTCGCTGTCGGTGAATGCTTCATAGGCTTCTTCCCCGTCGAAGAAGACCAGCTCCACCTTGCTGGCCAGCTCCGGACGCAGGTTTAAAACCCGGGCCAGCTCCACGAGCACGCCGGTACTCGAGCCGGCATCGTTCGCGCCGACGAAGCGCGCGTTGTCGAAAGTCTTCGTGTCGTAATGCGAGCAGGCAAGAAACGACGGAGCGCTTTGCGCGCCGCAAGTCGCGAGCAGGTTCACAAACTGCACTTTGCCCCGCGGAGTTTCCTCAGCGAAACTCTGCCGCTCGACTTTCCATCCGGCGGCCTCGAGCTGCTTGATCAAATACCCCCTCGTTTTTTCGATCGCTTCACTCCCGGGCGGCCGCGGGCCGAGATCGACCATGGCCTGAACATGGGCGAACGCCTTGTCGCCGGAAAAATCTTCCCAGATTTTTCTCTGATCGCTTCGCTGCGCCTGAGTATCCCCCCGGGCACATCCGGCGAGAAGGGCCAACGCAAGAACGAGCGCGATCCGATTCAAACGAGCAATTCTTTTATGTCTCGCTCGTGGGCAATCCAAGGGAATTGAGGACGCGCTGAAGATCGTCGTTTCCATAATATTCAATCTCGATGCGGCCTCGTTTTTCCCCGTGGTGAATCGTCACCCGGGTTCCGAGATGTTCCTGCAGCCGATTTTGCAAGTCTTCGATGGTCGCGGACGTGGCCACCGTTAGCTGCTTTCGGCGGGGACGAGTCCCACCGAGCTGACGGGCGACGAGACGTTCAGTGGCGCGAACCGTCGCGCTGCGGCGCAGGATCGTTTCCGCCACGGCCCGCTGTTCCTCCGGCTCCTTCAAGGCCAGCAACACCTTGGCGTGTCCGACCGACAGCAATCCTTGCGTGACCCACGTCTGCACCTGTTCATGGAGATCGAGCAGGCGCATCGAGTTCGCCACCGCGGCACGGCTGCGCCCGACTTTTTGGGCGATGTCTTCCTGGCGCATTCCGAATTCGTTCGAAAGACGCGCATACGCCTGCGCTTCCTCGATCGGGTTGAGGTCCGCGCGTTGCAGATTTTCGATCAGCGAAAGCTCAAGAACTTCCAAGTCGGTCGCGACCCGAGTGATAACGGGGGCCTGCGTCAAACCCGCTTCCTGGGCCGCGCGCCAGCGGCGTTCGCCCGCGATCAATTCGTGTTTGCCGGCGACGAACCTCACTACCAGCGGCTGGATGATCCCGTGCTGTCGAATCGATTCGACGAGTTCGGTCAGCGCCTCCCGCGCAAAATCTTTTCGCGGCTGCAACGGGCTAGGCACGATGCGGGAGAGATCGACTTGCTGGATCTTTTCGCCCGGCTCGGCTTCGAGACGGATCGGCGCGGGTCGTGCGCTAATCAGAGCACTGAGACCTTTTCCGAGAGCCGACTTTGCCATGCGAGTCAGGTTATCGGCTGACCTTCACCGACGCAAACCACAACAAAAGGGAGAGCGATCTTTGCGTCCCGATCTTCCCGACTCTAGCGTTCGCGGATGCCGTCCGAACAAGTCTTCACGCTGGGACATTCTCCCGACCCCGATGACGCCTTCATGTTTTACGCGATGGCGGAAAACAAGATCGACCTGCGCGGTTATCGCTTCGAGCATCGGCTGGAGGATATCCAAACCTTGAACGAGCGGGCCCTGCGCGGTGAGCTGCACATCTCAGCGATCTCCATTCACGCGTTCGCTTACGTGAGCGATCGCTATGCGCTACTCCCGTGCGGCGCGAGCATGGGCGACGGCTACGGGCCGATGGTCGTGGTGCCGAGCAAGGCAGATTTCGACCCGGGCTCCGACGATCAAAGCCGCGCCTGGCTTCGCGGACGCACGATTGCTATCCCCGGCCGGATGACAAGCGCCTATCTCGCACTCCAACTTTACCTGGGCGACTTCGAGCACGTCGTGGTCCCGTTCGACCAAATATTCGACGCCGTGAAAACCGGGAAAGCCGAGGCCGGTCTCATCATTCACGAGGGCCAGCTCACTTATGAGCGCGCCGGGTTTACGAAAATCATCGACCTCGGTGAATGGTGGAAGCGCGAGACCGGCTTCCCGCTCCCGCTCGGGGGAAATGTTTTGCGCAAAGACATTCCGGCTCCGATCCAGCGAGACCTGCTCGCGATCATGCGCGAAAGCATCGATTACGGCCTCGCCCATCGCGACGAGGCCGTGCGCCACTCGATGGCTTATGCCCGCGACATGGACGCGAAGCTCGCCGGCAAATTCATCGGGATGTACGTGAACGATTTCACCCGCGATTACGGCGAGGCCGGACGCAAAGCAGTCCGACAATTTCTTCAGACCGCGCACGAACGCGGGTACATCGAGAAGAAACCCGTGGTGCAATTTGCCGAGTGATTCGGGGCGGCAAGCTGCTGTCATCCCGAGGCTGGCGAAAGCGCGCCGAGGGACCTCTCAAGCGCTCGTGCGCTACCGCGATGCAATACGCGTTAACGTCAGGGCGACCTCATGCCCTCGCTTGCTTGATCAGGATTGCAACTGTGAGGTCCCTCGCCGGCTGCGCGGCTCGGGATGACACCGAACTACTTCTTCGGCTTTGGGGATGGCTTGGCTGTTTCCTTGGCGAAGGTCTTCACCTTCTCAAATTCCGCCTGGAATCCGCTGACGAAATCGTGAGTGCCGTACTCGAAGAGAACGACGAAACAAAAGGTGAAAAAGGCAAAGAGGACGAGCCAGAAAAGCCCCCGAAGCAACGACATGAACGGATGGTAACTTACTCACTCTCGTAGGTCAACGGGCTCCCGCATCTCGCCAAAGTTCCGGTTTGAACCGCCGGGTGAAGCTGCCATCCTCTCCGAGCCATGCGAGTGCCCTTGCTCGACCTCAGCCAACAATACACCGCCCTGGCGGAACCAATTCGGGCTCAGGTCGAGGAAGTCCTCTCGACCCAGAACTTTATTCTCGGGCCGAAAGTTGAGGCGTTTGAGAAGGCCGTCGCGGATTATTGCGCCGCCCCCCACGCGATCGGAGTTTCCTCGGGGACCGATGCCTTGCTCGCGGTCTTCATGGCGATGGGTCTTGGGTCCGGCGACGCGGTCGTGACCAGCGATTATTCCTTCTTCGCCACCGGCGGATGCATCGCGCGTGTCGGCGCCACGCCGGTTTTCATCGATATCGATCCGGTGACTTACAACCTCTCGCCCGCGGCGCTGGAACGCTACCTGACTGGATCGTGCCAACGCGAGAACGACGGTTCGGTGCGCACCCCGAACGGTCACAAGTTGCGCGCGATCGTGCCCGTTCATCTGTACGGTCAGTGCTGCGACATGGAGCCGGTCCTGGAAAGCGCCGCGCGCTTTGGGCTTGAAGTAATCGAAGATGCCGCCCAGGCGCTGGGATCGGAGTATCTGCTGCGAGGAAAAATCTCGAAAGCCGGGACAATGGGGAACTCCGGCACGTTTAGCTTTTACCCGTCGAAGAACCTCGGCGCGGCGGGCGACGCGGGGATGATCGTCTGCCAGGACGCAGCGTTTGCGAAACAGGTGCGCGACTGCCGCCAGCACGGAATGGAACCGCGCTACTACCATCATTTCATCGGCGGCAATTTCCGCCTCGACGAAATTCAGGCCGCAATTCTCGGCGTGAAGCTACCGCATTTGGATGAGTGGTCCGCCGCGCGACGTGGCGTCGCCGACTTTTACCGCGAGGAATTCAAACGCCTTGGACTGACCGATCTCATCACGCTTCCGGCGGAGCCTGACCGCGGCCTGACGCATCATCACATCTACCACCAATACGTGATCCGAACTGCCAGGCGCGACGCCCTCCGCGAACACCTCACCCGAAAAGAAATCGGGACCGCCATTTATTATCCGCTCGCGCTGCACGAACAGGAATGCTTTCGCTACCTCGGATATCGAGCGGACGATTTCCCTGAATCCGAACGCGCCGCGCGCGAGACTCTTGCCTTGCCGATCTATCCCGAGCTATCGCGTGACGCCCAGCGCTACGTGGTCGAGTCGATCGCCGAATTCTTCTAGGTGGATCGAGCGCTCCGTCGCTCGATGTCTAGTCATGGCGAAACCGCACTTTGCCATCGCGCGACCCATCCAAATCACTTGCGACGCAGGGCGCGCGAGCCTATATCAACGCTCGCCGTTGCCGGCAAAGCGGGTAGGTACCGAAGTGGCCAAACGGGGCGGACTGTAAATCCGCTGGCTTACGCCTTCACTGGTTCGAATCCAGTCCTGCCCATTTCTTTTGCACAATATCGCACAATACGGAAGCGGTCTAAATATTTCCGACAATTGTCCGACACGTCCTTAGAGAGTCGCGCCTCGTAATGAAAAACAATTGCTCGCCTTTGTGAGTCACGGACAGCGACCAAACGAACCTATTGGCTCGCCGTCGTATCTTTGACGACACCGGGGGCTGTGGTTGAGGCCGTCGCGGAGTGGCGGAGTCGTGGTGCCCCCATGGGAGGGCAGCCTTGGATAAGTCACTTTTCAATCAATTGAGCGCGCACCATTCGCAGAAGATGCGCGAGGGCAGCGCGATTTGGAGGTGCCCACCCGGAATGTAGCTCGCGGACGAAAAGCTCTCTCGCGTGGCTGAAATCCATGGCGCGCGTTTTGTTCATAAAACGATCAAGATCGCTCTCCAGCTGTAGAATTTCGCGACGACCAGTGTCTCGACAGTAGGCGTCCAACGCTGTCGCGGGAGTCTTGTGTTCGGCGACGAAATCCTGATGCAAATATCCCCCGACGAATGCCCGCAAGGTGGCGAGATCAGAATCACCAAACATGGGCTCGGGGCCGGGGCCTTGGGCGTTATCGGCCACGATCTGGCTCCGGATAGGTTGTGAGGACGTGGAATTGGTGATCGCCGTCCCACCGCAGAATAATTGCGGCGTCATAACACGGCTGGGACGTGTGCTCCCCCCGCCGAATGCTCCGACCAATTACATCGTGGGCGTGGAACTGGAGCGCCAAATTTGGATGAGCGTCAGGTCGGTTCAGCCACGCTTCGATGCGATTTTTTTCCTGTGCCAGAGCGCCAGCAACAGTTTTCTCAGCGACCACGCGGTCGGTGTAAGTTGAAGCCGCGCTAATATCGGGCTCTCGCGCAAGCCTCTCGACCAACTGTTCATCAGTGCGACCAACGTGGCGATGGAGGGTGTGACCACCAAGCTCTTCGTCGTGACCAAGATC
>JALYIN010000185.1 GCA_030775765.1 Verrucomicrobiota bacterium | reverse complement strand
CCCCCACCCAACCCGATGTGATTTTCGAAGCCGATCTCAAAACGGTTCGGCAAGCCGAGCTCTATTTCCTGGACGAGGCTGTGTCGCGATGGTCCGTGCCGCAGGAAATCGCTCTCCGACAAAACGCCGACAAAGAATTCAGAGGGCGACAAAACATAAAGCTTCGTCGTCGCCGAAGCGCGACTCCTTTCGGCCCATTGCGGTTGTCCATATCCTCCGGGTTCTTCAAATTCTTCGCCGGATTCCCGGGCTGCAACGACCACGTTTTGTTCCGTGACTTCCTGGGCTCCGGTCGCGGCTGACATTAAAGCCCCCAGAAGCCAACAAAAGACGACCCGGAACTTCATGTCGGCACAAACCACACTTCTCCCTTCGAATCAACGGGCCCTGGGATTTTCCGTTGGGGCGTAAACGATGAGATCGATCTCTTCCGCGAGTAGGTTCGAGACTTCGCGGACGACGTTTCCCCGGAGAATATCGATGAGCATGTTACGTTTCGGCGCTCCGGCGACGTTAAAAGATCGTTAAAGCGGGTCATCCCCAGCCCTTGTCTCCCATCAAGAAAGAGCTTGCCCCTGCCCGCGAGAACAACGGAGATTCAGCGCCAAGTGCGATGGCTGATCTAATCCTCACCGAGACGGCGGCCACGCATCGTCCACGCAACGTCGATTGGAAACGAGCGGCCGCCCTGCTCTATGGCGACTGGGGGACGAGCAAAGCCTACGTCATCGGTCTGGCGTTCGTGGCGGCCGGGTTCTCCTCGCTCCCGATCATCCTCGCGGTCTGCGCGTTGACGGGTCTGGTCGGGATCAACTACGCCGTTATCTGTCGATATTTCCCGGATGGGGGCGGGGTTTACTCAGCCGCGAAATCGCAGGGGCGATTGCTCGCTGTCGTGGGCGCTTTGCTTCTCGTGGCGGATCTCACGGTGACCGCGGCGCTCAGCGGCTGGTCGGCGATCACGTACGTGATTTCCGGGGCGGAACACATCGTGTGGCTCAAGTTCCTCAAGGATCATATTGCCTTCACGACAATTGGAGTGCTTCTTTTTCTGGCATTCATTAATTGGTTTGGGCCGAAGCATTCCGGCACCCTCGCCGTGGCCTTGGCGGTGCCAACCGTCGTCGTCGTTTTCGTGTTAGTCGGCGTTTCGGCGCCTCACCTCACGACGCAGTTTTTGGAGCCGCGGCACGAAAGTTTCGGAAAGCTTTGGGTGCAGTTTGTCGGCGTGATCCTCGCGCTCTCCGGAGTGGAGGCAATCGCGAACCTCACGGGGGTAATGAAGCTCGACCCGGGCTCGACTCCCGACAAACCGAACGTCCGCTGGCAATCGATCAAGGCGATCACGCCCGTGGCCATTGAAGTCGTCGTCGGCACGGCTCTCCTCGGCTGGGCGATGCTGTCGCTCCCGGCTGTGTTGCAAAAGAGCATGGGCCCCATGCACCACGATCAAATCGCCGCGGTCATGGAGCACCGGAACGAGGACATGCTGCGGTTCATGGGAGAGCAATTTGGGGCCGCCAGTTTCGGCGCAGGTTTCGGAATCGTTTTCGGGTGGGTCGTAGGCATCGTCTTTCTTTTGCTTCTCTTGAGTGCTGCGAATACCGCGATCGTGGCGATGGTCGGCCTTCTTTACATGACCGCGCGCGATGGAGAAATGCCGCGGCAGTTTAAGAGGTTGAACAAACACGGCGTGCCGCTTTTTCCGCTGGCGATCGCGGCGGGGTTGCCCTGCATTGTCTTGCTCACGGCCACGAGCTTCGAATCGTTAGCGGGCCTGTATGCCATTGGCGTCGTCGGCGCGATCACCGTCAATTTGGGGTCGTGCACACTGAATCGTTCGATCGGTTTCACCTGGTACGATCGCGCTCTGTTTGGCCTGACCTTCGCCATTCTTTTGTTGGTTGAGTTGACGCTCGCGCACACCAAACCCGATGCCCTCTTCTTCGTGATGTGCATTCTCGGTGTGGGCCTGGCCTTGCGCGCTTATACCCAGAAACGCCAGGGGTTGACCACCATGACGGTGACCCGTCAGGTGGCGGCGATGGTGTCGCCAGACCTGGTAGCAACCTTGAGATCGCGCCTCGAGGAAGGACAAAAAATCATGGTGGCCGCGCGCGGGGTCACGCCCGCGTTGGCGTTTGCCCTCGACGAAGCGCAGCTGCGTAAGGCCACGCTCTGTGTTCTCTACGTGAAAGAAATCTCGGTTTACTTTACGGGCGGTCCCGCCAACGTCGGCCGCGCGAGATGGCAGGACGATCCGGCGGCGAATGCCATCATGTCGTTGACAATGAAGCTCGGCGCCGAGCGCGATATTCCTGTGCAACCGGTCTATGCCGTCAGCGAGGACGCGGCCTCGACGATTCTCGATCTCTCCGCGACGCTCGGAGTCGATTACCTCATCATCGGCGCGTCGCAACGCACCGCGATGGCGAAACTGCTCGGGGGCAGTGTCGTGACCAGCGTGGCCCAGCAACTGCCGGACTCGATTCGCCTCGTGATCTTTGGCTAGGCGTGAATTCTCGCGACCAAATCGCGGAGTGTTTCGAGCTGATGCAGCGGCTCATCGAATACCGCTACGACAAGCCGTTGCATCATCAACTGATGAAGGCTGCGGATTACTCGATGCTCGATCCCGACCTGATGGTGCTCATCTATCACATGGCGAAGCTCTGCGACGGAGGCATTCTCGAGATTGGCTCGTTTCTGGGAGCGTCGACGGTGGCCGCCGGCCTCGGAATGCGCGATTCCGGTCGCGACAAGAAGTTCGTGAGCATCGAGCCCGGAGGACGTTTGAAAGATCATCGGCTGGCCAGCAAGGACATCTTCAGGGACCTCACGAAGCACGTCGCGCGCGCGGGTTTACTCGATCGCGTTACGCTCATTAACGGGTCGTCCTTCGACCAGACAACCATGGCCACCGTGAAAGAACAATTCGGTCCCGGTGAGGTCGGCCTCTTCATTTTCGATGCCGACGCGAATGTCCGGCGGGACATTGACTGCTACGGAGATCGCTTTGCCGACGGCTGTTGGATAATGATCGACGATTACATCAGCGCGACCAACAAAGCGGGACCGACGCGCGAGCAGGTGGACGAACTGACGGCGCAAGGGCGGCTGCTGCCGCTCGGTTTTTACGGCTGGGGAACTTGGGTCGGCCGATGGCTCGTCCAATCGTAGAATTATTTTAGAACCACAACCTATGCGGATAGAGGATGTTACGCCGGACAGACATCCAGGTTTTTTGACATCGAGCCCGGATGATGGAAATGCTTAAGGGCGTTAAGTATGTTCCGGCCAGCTTCGACCAAAGGCGCCTGACATTCTTCCGCACTCAAGAGCCTATCGTTTAGTAAAGAAAGAATCCCCGGCAATCTCGCCGGAAGCGAAGCCCTTCGAGGAGCTTCTTAGTATAACCCGCTGCCGGGCATCGCATGCCGCAGCTACCATTTTGCAGTGCTCGAACACTGTCCACACCATATGAAACCTCTATCTCAAATCACACACGAACCTAGCTCCCGCCGCGGCAAACAACCGGCCGGATTGCGTCCGAAGCACCCTGTCACCGATTACAATTATCAAGCGACCGGCAGCGATTTTCGCGTAGCCACGGACCGCCGCCAGCAGTCGACTCCCGCGATCTTGCCATCGATCCGCCAGCTGAGCAGCGAATTTCTCTCCGGAGAAATGAAACGCGATTACGTGGCGGAAGCGGCTTGCTTCATCATCATGGTCACGGTGTCGGCCTGGCCCATCGTTTCGATGGTGCGTGCGCTGTCGTGGTTGAAATAATCGCGCGGCGGGAGCAAAAACGAACGCTTCCCATTGTGATGCGCGCAAATTACTTTGCGCCATGCATCACCCATTGCTGTCGTTAAAAAAGACGGTCGCGTTCCTGGTTCTCGGCGCTGCGCTGGCTGTGACGGCCGCGCCGTCGCCCATCCAGGAGCGCGCCGATCGTTTCCTTGCGCTCGCGAATGCCGGATACCAGGGACTTTACCGGGTAAACAGCGAAGCCCAATGGCTCGCCGTCACGGATGTGACGCCGATTCATGACGCGGCCGCCGAGACGGCCGCGAAAGCAGCGGCCGCGTTTAATGGCAATCCCGCGCTCATCAGTGAAGCGAAAGAGCTGCTCATGCACCGCGCCGAGCTAAACGAGCTGACCGTGCGCCAGCTTAATCAGCTTCTCCTGAACGCGGCGGAAGGCCCCATGACCAATCCTTCGCTCGTCGCCGCGCGCGTTGAAGCCGAGACCAGGCAGGCCTCCATCCTGAATAGCTTCGAGTTCAAGCTCGACGGAAAGCCGAGTACGGCGAATGACATCGACAACAAGCTCGATAGCAGCACGAACCTCGACGAACGCCGCAAAGTCTGGGAAGCATCGAAGGAATCGGGACCGGCTTTGAAGCCCGGCCTTGTGAAGCTGCGCGATCTGCGCAACGGCTGCGCGAAAGAATTGGGGCACAACGATTACTTTGCGCTCCAGGTCGCCGCCTACGGAATGAAGAGCGAGGAGCTGGTGAAGTTGCACGACGACTTTCTCGCGCAGCTCCGCCCGCTTTATCTCCAGCTTCATACCTGGACCAAATACAAGCTGGCCGAAAAGTATCACCAACCGGTACCGAAACGGATCCCGGCCCATTGGATCAACAATCGCTGGAGCCAGGAATGGGGCGGGCTGGTGGACGCCACGAACATCGATGACCGGTTCAAAGACAAGACCCCGGAATGGATCATCAAGACCGCGGAACAGTTTTACACTGGGCTCGGGTTTGCCTCCCTGCCCGCCAGCTTCTGGACCAAGTCCGATCTCTATCCGGTCAAGCCGGGCGATCCGAGGAAGAAGAACACCCATGCTTCGTGCTGGCACGTCGATCTCGAGAACGACATTCGCTCGCTTCAAAGCATCGAGTCGAATTCACGCTGGTTCTACACCGCCCACCACGAGCTTGGACACTGCTATTACTTCATGGCTTACACGCGGCCGGAGGTTCCACCTTTGCTGCGCACCGGCGCCAATCCGGGCTATCACGAAGGCATGGGCGAGCTGATCTCGCTCGCTTCGAGCCAGGTGCCTTACCTGCAATCACGGGGCGTTTTGCCGGCTGACTTCAAGGCCGATGCGACTGCGTTCCTTCTCAATGACGCCCTAGCTCAGTCGCTCCCCTTCATGTTCTGGGCCTCGGGCACGATGACCCATTGGGAAGCCGACGTTTATGCGAAGGGTCTTCCGCCCGAGCAATGGAATGCGCGCTGGTGGCAATATGTCCGCGACCTGCAAGGCGTCGAGCCGCCGGCGGCGCGCGGAGAAGAATGGTGCGATGCCGCTACCAAGACCCATATCAACGATAACCCGTGCTACTATCACAGCTACGCCTTCGCGACGGTCCTGAAGTTCCAGCTCCACGACTACATCGCGCGCAAGATCCTGCATCAGCCGCCGCAGACCTGTAACTACGCCGATAATAAGGAAGTAGGAGCATTCCTGAAGAAGATCATGGAGAAAGGTGGCACCGAAGATTGGCGCAAGGTCTTGAAGGATGCCACCGGCGAGGATCTTTCCACCCGGGCCATGGTGGAATACTTCAAACCCTTGCAGTCGTGGCTCGAGGCTCAGAACAAAGGCCGTCAGGTCGGCTGGGACTAACATTCTCGATCGAGCACGATGAGCCGTTACCTCATTACGTCGGCATTGCCTTACATTAATGGTGTAAAGCATCTCGGCAATTTGGTCGGCTCCATGTTACCGGCCGATGCCTATGCCCGCTTCCAACGAGGGCGCGGGAACGAGGTCTTGTTCATCTGTGCCACGGATGAGCACGGCACGCCTGCCGAGCTGGCAGCGCACGAAGCTGGCCTGCCGATCGAGGAGTATTGCGCGCAAATGCACCTCCTCCAAAAGGATCTCGGAAATCAATTCGGCCTTTCCTTCGACCACTTTGGCCGCTCCCACTCGCCTCAGAACCATGAAATCACGCAACACTTCTATCACCAGCTCGACCAGAACGGCCTCCTGGAAGAGAGAACGACCCGGCAGGTTTACTCAATCGATGACAAACGCTTTCTCCCTGACCGCTATGTCGTCGGCACGTGCCCGCATTGTGGATACGATCGCGCGCGGGGCGATCAATGCGAGAACTGCACCCGCGTCCTTGATCCGGCCGACCTGGTCAATCCGCGTTCCGCGGTTTCCGGATCGACGAACATCGAGCTGCGCGACTCGAAGCATCTCTTTCTCAAGCAATCCCAAATGGTTGACCGGTTGCGGGAATGGATCGATTCGAAGAAGGACTGGCCGCTGCTGGTTACTTCGATCGCGCGCAAGTGGCTCGATGAAGGGTTGAAGGATCGCAGCATTACTCGCGACCTCAGTTGGGGAATTCCGGTGGCTTATCAAGGCAAGGTGCGCCCGGGCTTCGAAGGCAAAGTGTTTTATGTCTGGTTCGATGCGCCCATAGAATATGTCGGTGCGACGATGGAATGGGCGGACACGACGGCCAGCAATTGGAAGCGCTGGTGGCGCGAAGATAAAGGCGCGCAGGACGTTCGTTACCTCCAGTTCATGGGCAAGGACAACGTGCCCTTTCATAGCGTCGGTTTTCCCGTGACTCTTTTCGGTTCCAGAGAGCCATGGAAGGTGGTGGATTACATCAAGGGCCTTAATTGGATGAACTACTACGGAGGTAAGTTCTCAACCTCCGGCAATCGCGGCATTTTCATGGACCAGGCCCTGGAGCTTTTGCCCGCTGATTACTGGCGCTGGTATCTTCTGGCCAACGCTCCCGAGTCCGACGATTCAAATTTCACCTGGGAACATTTCCAAGCGACGGTCAATCACGAGCTGGCGGACGTTTTCGGTAACTTCGTCAACCGGATCGCCAAATTCTGTAGCGCTCGTCTTGGCGGCATCGTTCCTGAGATGGGCGAATACGGCCCCCTCGAAGGGGAAACGACGTGCGCCCTCGAGCAACGTCTCACTACGCTCACCCGCCTGTTGGAAGAAATGGATTTCCGGAAATCGGCCATCGAACTGCGCTCGATGTGGGTGATGGGAAACGAATATCTCCAGAAGGCAGAGCCTTGGGCGAAAATGAAAACCGATCCCGTTTCGGCGGGAGTTTCGATTCGTTACGCCTTGAACCTGGCGATGGTCTTTGCCACGCTGGCGCAACCTTTCATCCCGGAGGCGTCAGCGAAAATCAGAAAGGCTTTAGGGCAACGCGAAGATGCTCCAGCCTGGCCGACTAACGTGGCCGACACGCTTACGCCCGGAGCTACCATCACGATCCCCGATGTCCTTTTCGCCAAGATCGAGGACGAACAGCTTGCGGGTTGGAT
>JALYIN010000184.1 GCA_030775765.1 Verrucomicrobiota bacterium | reverse complement strand
CCATCGGCGAGAACGCCTACATCGACGGCACGATCAAGACCAAGTCGATCACGGTTTACGGCAAGGTCGTCGGCAATATTACCGTGGCTGAACGGTGTGAGCTCAAATCGCGCTGCACTTTGCAGGGCGACCTGAAGGCGTCGCGTCTCGTCATCGAGGAAGGCGCGACCTTCGTCGGCAAATCCGAGGTCACCAGCGGCGGCGCGAGCAAGGCCGCTCCTGCTCCGGCGCGTCCGGAGGTCGTCCGAAATGAAGAGCCGGCGGCGCCGGCGAAGTCCGCTTTCGGGGCTCGAGTTTAGTCACCTTTCGCTCGAGCCGCCCCGTGGCAAATTCCTCGCCTGCAAAAGTCAGTGTGGATTGTCCGCACTGCGGCTTTAAGCAGATGGAGTATGCCGCGGCGAAGAGCACGATGTGCCGCCAGTGCGGCTCGCACTTCGCGCCCTCCGTCCCGAAACAGGAAATTCGGATGCGGCCGACAGAACAACGTGTCCCGACAAGCGCCGCGACCGATCCTTCTTTGCGCCAAAAGATCGAAGGATTCTGGAACAAGCACCACAACTCCGAGATCGAGTGCTTCGACTGCAAGGCGAAACACGAAGTCAGTTCCGCGGCCTCCTCGAGCTTTTGCCCGAAGTGCAGCACGCATGTGGACCTCCGGGATTACAAAATCACCACGAGCTTCAGCCGCTCGATCAAAACCCAGGGCGAAATTCATGTTACGCCGAAAGGCGACCTGAGCAGCACCACCGTGACCTGTCGCGCGGCGTTGATTGAAGGAAAAATGCGCGGCAACATGAAGTGCGTCGGCACGGCCACGATCAATTATGTGGGTAAGATTCCGGGTCGCCTGATCGCGGACAACATTGTCATCGACCGCAAGGCGGAGGTGCAATTCTTCCGGCGGCTCCAGGTCAAGAGCATTGAGATTCGCGGGCAGATGACGGGGGAGATCGTGGCGGAAGGGGCGGTGATCATTCATCGCGGTGCTCTTCTCGACGGCAACGTCACGGCGAAATCGATTTCGGTGGAGAAGGGCGGGATCTTCATGGGCCAGTTGATCATCGGCACGACCGGACTGGCGCAAGCGGAGTTGCTCCCAGAAGCGGCGTCCGCCCCCGCCCCTGTGGCGGCGCCGGAAGAAATCGCGCCGGGGACCGTGCCGCACGCTTTGCCCGCGACTTAGCCGGGCTCAATGCAAAAACTGCGTCCACGCAGTCCCTACGAAAAGTTGGGCGGATATGTGCATCTGCCTCGCTTGATCGATAAGGCGAAGCTGCATAGCCAGGGACTGCTCGACGGTTACAACTACAAGACCGTCGGGTTCGACAAACATTTGCTGGCGTTCCTGCGCTTGAATCCGGACAAGTTCGAGGAGATCGCGAACGAACTGGACGACGACAACGCTATTCTCGATTGGGTGAAGAAGAACGGCGCAAAACATTCGCCGGAGTCGATCGAGCATTGGAACGCGACGATGATCGCGCGCCATCCCGATACCGCCGCGAAGAAAGCGCGCTTCGTCCATTTCCTGAAGGAAGCCGGGGGCGCCGGGCGGAAGGACATCAAGACCTACTTCGACCTCATCGAGTTCGACGAAGGGCGATTGAAGTAACTGGAGACAAAGGCACTGTCGGTCCCCTTTTTTGGGCGCGGCAGCGCGCGTCTCTCTGATCAGCGCGCGAACTGCGCGAAGATCCGGTTCGCTTCCTCGAGCGTTTCCTTGCTGCCAATATCGAACCAGGTCCCTTTGATCTGATACGTCTTCACCGGCTTGCGCTGGTAAAGCCACTGAATGAAGCGGCCTGGCTGGTCCGGATTATTTCCGGCGGCGATATACGTTGTGAAGAGCGGCACGAGCTCGCGCGAAAAATAATAGAGTGCGATCCCGGCGACGCTGTTCTTTGGCTCCGCCGGCTTCTCTTCGAACTGGGTGATGACGCCGTCGGCATCCGTCGTGATGCTGCTGTATTTCTTGATCGCCTCGAGATCCCCGACGTCGTACGTCGCCAGCGTCGCTTCCGAGGTTTTTGCGGCGCGGACAAAATCGTCCAGCGGTTCGCTGAATAAATTATCGCCGGCGACAACAATCAGGTCGCCCTTCGCCAGGTCCTGGCGGGTGACGACGAGACCAATGTCTCCAATCGCGCCGAGCTTGTCGGAATCGTCGGTCGATCCGTCATCGATGATCTCGATCGCGAACTTCGGTTTCTTGGTTCGGTATTGCTCGGCCCAGCTCTGGAAATCTTTCACAAACTTGTGGTTCGTGACGACGTAAACGTTTTCCAGGTCAGGGACCGTGGCGAGATTGTCCAGAACCCAATCAATCATCGGTTTGCCCGCGACTTCGAGGAGCGGTTTCGCTTTGGTCAGGGTCAAAGGATAGAGCCTGGTGGCGTAGCCAGCGGCAAGGATTAGCGCGTTCATGGTAGTGGAATCGGCGGGGAAGCTAGACCGAAAGCGGCGGGCAGCTAGTGCGATTTGCCGATGGCGGCCTTCTGCAATCGTTGGAGGAGCGCCGCGATCCGCGCCGAATCGGTCACCTTCGCGCGCGTTCCGCGATCGGCGACATAGAACGTGTCGATGGCCGCGCCTTTCTCGGTGCTGATGCGCGACAGCGCGATCGAAACGTTTTCCTCGCCGAAAGCCCAGAGCAATTCGTAGAGCAAGCCAAGGCGATCGGGCGTTTGAATCTGCACGATCGTGAAGGCCGGATGCGTTTTATTTTCGACCGTGACCCTCGTGGGAAAATCGAGGCCGTGACGGCTGTGGCGCGGGATCCGCCGCCGCGCCTGTTCCAGTAACGGCGCGAAATCGAAATGCTGATCAGTGAGCGCCGAGCGCAACGTTGATTCCACGAGAGCCTGCTCGCGTTTATCGGTGACGGCGCGGAAACGCGGGTCGCAGACGCGGAAGATATCGACGACGACGTTATCGCCGCGGGTGTAAATGTCCGCGCTTAGAATGTTGAGTGGCACGACTGCGAACGAGCCCGCGATCTTGGCCAGCAGCTCCTGGCCATCCCACGCACAGAACGAGACGATGCTGTGGCCCTGCTCGGGGAATGCCTCCCACGCGACGGCCGGGGCCAGCGGTGACGCTGGTTCGTGGAGCAGATACAGGTTTTCCAGGAAGTTTCGGAACAGCTTGAGGTGCGAAACGATTTCATCCGTCGTGAAGGCGCGGAAGTAATTGTCCGGCATCACTTCGAAATGGGCCTCGACCTCTTCGGCGAATTCGGCGCCGAGCTTCTCCGTGACGCGCGCCTGCAATTGTTCGCGCTCGATCTTCGTCTGTTCGTAGAACGCTTCCTGGTCGGAGAGATATTGCGAGGTGGAATGATAAAGCGACCAGACCAGCGTTTCCTTCCAATCACTCCAGGCGTCCGCGCTCGTGCCCTGGCCGTCCGCGAGGGTGAGCAAAATCAGCGCATCGAGGTTGGGTTGATCGCGGACGATCCGCGCGAATTCCACAGCCGTTTCGGGATCGTCGAGATTCCGCTGCTGGGCCATGTTCGAAAGGGTGAGGTGATGGTCCACCAGTAAAACGAGAGACCGCCGTTGCGCAGCGGAGAGGCGTAGACGTGCCGCAGCACCCTGGGCGAAGAGCGCGCTTGCTTCGGAGTGCGGGCGCGCGCCGACCGCGCGGCCTGTGTCGTGCAGCAGCAGTGCCAAATAGAGCACAAACGGGTCCTCGAGTTTTTCGAAGAGAGCCCGGTAGGAGCGAAGCTTCGGATTTTCCGTAGCCATGATCTGGTCGAGCTTGTCGATGCAGACC
>JALYIN010000183.1 GCA_030775765.1 Verrucomicrobiota bacterium | reverse complement strand
ACGTGGAGCAGGACCGAGCTCGGCACATTCGGCGGGTCGATCGAATAATTCCCGGTGATCAGCGCTTCCTTCGCCAGTTGAAGCGCGAGCGGATCATAGAGGCCCTTTAATTCCGAATGGGATCACGCGCGCCCGTGAGACGCGTGCCGGACAGATTCGCCCTAACCACGACCCATCCCTCGACCGGTGAGACGAGGAGGCTCTTGTAGAATCTGGGGCTGATGGATCTCTGCAAGACCCGCGTTGGATCACATTCATGTCTCCAATCTTTCGGCTGACGGATGATTTCTGGTCACCAAATCCAGAAGCAAGAGACGCGATAAGAACCAATGAGATGAGCAGCGGTTTCATGCGCTGATCCTAGGACAATTCGCCGGCGACGGTAGGTCCGCTTGGGAAAACGGACCGAACCACTTGCCAAAACCAAACCGAACCAAACCAGCGCGAGTTTCTGTCCGAGGATCTTATTCAGTCAGGCGCCGAAGTCCGGCGAGCAGTAGTTTGACGACGATAAAGAGAAGAGCTGCGCCATTGACGATGGCGACGCTGTAGGCCGCGAGGAATTTCAGGGAGATGACCCCTGAGGATTTGGATCGGGCACTGAGGAGTTTCGCACGATAAGCAGGAAAGCATGGTATTTCATATGACATATATTGTCTGATGTTATTGAAGCCGGAGAGCGCTGTCGTGTCGCGCACTCACTTCCTGGCACCCTTTCCACTTAGCTTGTCGGCGGGACAAACTTGGCGAGCCCGAACTCTTCGTGCGTCAGTTGAGCGGCGCGGTCCGCGTCCTGGCCGTCGATGACCACGGCGATTTTGATTTCGGACGTCGAGATGAGCTGGATGTTGATGCCCCCTTTGCCGAGACAATCGAACAACCGCGCGGCTACACCGGAATGCGACCGCATCCCGATCCCGACGACACTCAGCTTCGCGACGCCGGCTTTGGTGATCAGGCCCGCTGCCTGGACCTCCTTTACCAACGGCGCCAACAACTCGGTCGCGGCGGGCAGATCGGTCTCGTGCATCGTGAAGGAAACATCGGTCGTTCCGTGCTCGGAGACGCTTTGGACAATCATGTCCACGCTAATGTTGCCGCGGGCGATGGTCGAAAAGATCCGGCCAGCGATGCCGGGCTCGTCGCGGACATCGTCAACGGTGACCTTCGCCTGATTGCGTTCCAGGCTGATCCCGCGAATGACCACGTCTTCCATGTTCGCGGTCTCTTCCTTCGCGATCGTTCCCGGAGCATCCTTGAGGCTCGAGCGCACCTCGAATTCCACGCCGAACTTCTTGGCGAACTCGACGGCGCGCGATTGCATCACCTTCGAGCCGGAGCCGGCCATCTCGAGAAGCTCGTCGTAGGAAACTTCGTCGATCTTCTTCGCGTCGGAAACGATGCGGGGGTCACACGTAAAGACGCCGTCCACGTCGGTGAAGATCTGGCAGGCATCGGCATTCAATGCGCCGGCGAGCGCGATCGCCGTCAAATCGGAGCCGCCGCGGCCGAGCGTGGTCGTTTCGCCATCGGCGTTCTGTCCCTGGAACCCGGCGACGACCACGACGTAATCCTCGGCGAGCAAGGCGTGGATCTGGCGCGGTGTAATGTTGGCGATCTTGGCGCGGGTATGGGCGCGATCGGTTAGAATTCCCGCTTCAGCGCCGGTCAAGGAAATCGCGCGGCCGCCGAGCGCATTGATTGCCATGGCGGTGAGCGCGATCGCGGCTTGTTCGCCGGTTGCGAGCAACACGTCGAGTTCCCGCTCCTCCGGTTGCGGCGCGGTTTCCCTCGCCAGCTTGATGAGGTTATCGGTTACGCCCGCCATCGCCGAAATGACCGCCACGACCCGGCAACCTTGCTGCTGGGTCTCGAGAATTTTGCGCGCAACATTCCGAATGCGCTCGGGCGAACCGACCGAGGTGCCTCCGTATTTCTGGACGATCAGGCGCATGACGCAGTCGGCGCGGGATGAAGGCGAAGAATCACGGCCGATGGTTTCGCTTATGTAGGGCGGCTGTCAACTCAGCTAAAAATCGATGGCACGCAGCACAGCGTCTTCGTTGGCCGCGACCGTTTTCAAATCGGCTGAAGCGGCGGCCATGATATCGGGATCTTTCAAACCGTGACCCGTGACCGTGCAAACGATTTTGGCGCCTTCTGGAATTTGTGCGAAGGAGTAGGCTGGGCCGCGCG
>JALYIN010000182.1 GCA_030775765.1 Verrucomicrobiota bacterium | reverse complement strand
CGCCGAGGGACCTCTCAAGCGTTCTGACGCTTCCGCGGAATGTGTGGTGCCCTCCGACCGTGTGCGTCCTGCGTTTCGCGAAAGCGCAAATTCCAACTGCGAGGTCCCTCGCCGTCTACGCGGCTCGGGATGACACGCATTCGTTAGGCCGCCCCCTAGCTTCGCCGCACTTCGAGCTGGCGCCGCAGAATCCAGTGGAGGATCCCGAGTAACCCCAGCGTGGACGCGATAAGCACGATCGTGTTGAAGACGAACACATTCACCTTCAGGCCGAGGTAACGTTTTTCTTCGCCGAAGAAGACGTTCAGTTTGCTGTCGCGCCGGTAATCCTTTTGCTCAGTCTCCGCGTTATTTATCAAGTCGGAGATCTTTTGATTAACATAGAGTTGTTCGGCGGTGACGGGACCGCCCGTGAAAAGGTCGGCGTCGAAGGGCCGCTTTCCGTCCAGGATCTGGTCGATTATCTCCAGGTTGCGGTCGAGCTCGGCCGGGGTTGTCGCCGACAAACCGAAAAGCATGGCGAGAGTCGATTTGAGCTCATTCAATCTCTTATGCGCCTCGAGACTTTCGTCTTTCTTAGCGACCAGCCCGTCAATCTGTTTCTGGGCTCGCTCCTGCCTCATGCTTAATGGGTTCAGCTTCGCCTGGGCCACCACCATCTCTTCATAGGACCAGCGCATGGCGATGAACTGGCAGACAAACGGGACCTGCAACCGGCTGTTCATTTTCTTGCCCTGCTCGTCGTTCGGATGCTCCGAGAACCACCGGGTGAAAGTGTAAACCAGTGCCAGGTTCCGGTTCATGTCCTCATACTTAATGAGCGCGCCGCCCATAATGATCTGTGGAATCAGGACGAGCGGGACGATATTCGCCGCCGTTTTCGGATCGGCCACGAGAGAAGAGACGACGAGCCCGAGCGCGACGCCGCCCATTGCCGTCATGAGCATGATGCCGAGGTCGAGCCAGAACATGCCGCGGATCTCGAGAATGTAATTGCCGATGAGGACGAAGAGAACGCACTGGAAGAGAGCGAAGAAGCCGAGCGACATGAACTTCGAGAAAACGTAGTAGGGCAGGCGGACGTTGAGGTTCCGCTCGCGCTGGAGCACGGCGCGATCGCGGATGATGTCATCCGCACTGTTCGTTAGGCCAAGGAACATGGCCACGATCAGGCTGAGGAAAAGGAACGTCGGGATGTGGTAAGCCGAAGCGTAATCGTATTCGCCGTGTTCGGAATAACGGAGGAGCGTGGCGATGAGCAGCGCGAGGACGGGCGCGACGCCGATGGTGATGACGAGGTTCGCGCGGTTGCGCAGCTTGCTCATGAAAGAGCGGCGCATGAGCGTGCGCAATTGCGTCCATTCGTCCCGCCAGCGCATGAAGAAACGGCGCTTGTTCGAAGTCGCGGCCGGGAGCGCGGGCGCGGGACCACGACGCAGCGACACCTGTTTCACGTCCTGGATCAGCCGGAACGCCTCGTATTTATCGCGCCAAAATTCCGGCGAATAACGGCGCGCCGCGACGAGTTGGCCGCGCGTGTTCTCCTCGTAGATGATGTCGCCGCTGATGTCGCGCAGCGGCGTCTCCAGAACGTCGAAAATGAATTCCGGCCGCGTTGTTCCGCACGAGGGACACGCGCCGAGGTCCGCGCCGAACTGGTGCTGATGTTCCGCCTCGGCGAAGTAGCGGAGCATGTCGGTGGGCGTGCCGAAGAAAACGAGCCGCCCGCCTTTGTCGAACAGGATCGCCTTGTGAAACATCTGGAAGAGCTTCGAGCTCGGCTGGTGGATGGTGACGATGATGATCTTGTTGTGGGCGAGCGCGCGGATGATCTCGATGACGTGCTCGGAATCTTTCGACGACAGGCCGGACGTCGGCTCGTCGAAGAGGTAAACGTCCGCCGACCCGATCATGTCGAGGCCGATGTTGAGCCGCTTCCGTTCGCCCCCGCTCAGTGTTTTCTTCACCGGGCTGCCGACGATGCTGTCGCGCCTCTCGTTTAACCCGAGCTCGATTAATTTGCCTTCGAGCCGGCGGGTCAGGTCGCGGCCGGAGAGATGCGGGGCGCGAATGGCCGCGGCGAATTGCAGGTTCTCACCGATAGTGAGGTGCTCATCGAACGCGTCTTCCTGCGGAATGTAACTGATGTAGCCCTTGAGCAGGTCGAGGTTTTCGTAGAGTGGCCGGTCATTCAGCAGCACCTGGCCGGAACTCGGCTGCAGTTGTCCACCCAGGACTTTCATGAGCGTGCTTTTGCCCGAACCGCTCGCGCCCATCACGCAGACCAGCTCACCGCGATTCACCGAGAACGAAACTCCTTCGAGGCCGACCTCGTTGTTCCCGAAGCGGTGGGTCACATCCACCACTTCCATCGAGCGAATGATGTTGCGTTCCTCCTCGATGATCCGCTCGGAGAAATTGCAGCGCAGGAATTGGCCGACATCGATCCGGATTGTGTCGCCGTCCTTGAGTGGCGCGGTGGTGCGCACCGGCGTTTCGCCGACGAGGATCGGGCGGTCGGCGTCGATCACTTCGAGCGTGCCGACGCGTTTGTCGTAATCGCACAAGATTTTCAGGAGCACGTCGCCGCTCGTCCCGGGCGAAAGGAGGATGTCGTCTTCCTCGAGCATGCTCGGGTTGTTTGAGACGAGGTATTCGGACTTCGACGCCTTGAGCTGGAATCGGCCGCCCATGGCGCGGGCGCGCCGGCGCAGATCGATCAGGTCCATTTCGCTGTCGTTATGAAAAACAATGCGGTCTTCCAGGGCGGCTTCGACGGTGGACCCGGCCTTCAACTTCACGCCGTTGAGGACGGCGTTAACGTCGCGCAGCGCCTTCACGCGCACCTTCAAACCGAAGGTGACTTCGAGTGCGCTTTCGCGCGTCTTCGAACGCTCGAGCTGCACTTCATCGGCGTCTTTGTGGACACGCACGAAGATTTGTGGCAGCGAAACGTTTTTCTTCGCGTTGAAATAGGCAGCCAGCTCCTGGTA
>JALYIN010000181.1 GCA_030775765.1 Verrucomicrobiota bacterium | reverse complement strand
GAGTGGAACTGCACGCGCCCCAATATTTCACGATTGCGTTTGCTGCGATCTTTCTCGGATTCGCGGCGCCGGGCGTGCCGCGTGGCGCATTTCTGATGCTCGCGCCCCTCTTCCTGGCGATCGGACTGCCCTTGGAAGGCATCGGCATTCTGATTGCCGTCGATGCGATCCCGGATCTCTTTGCCACCGTCACGAACGCGACGGGCGATCTGGCGGCGACAGCATTAGTAGCACGATTTTCATCGTCAACGCTCCATACTGCCACTGTTGCGACCAATGCGATCTAACGATAGCTGCGTCTTCTGCGACATCGCCGCGGGCAGGATTGCGGCGAGCATCGTGCATCAGGACGAGTTGACCGTTGCCTTCGTTGATCTTCGACAGTTTCATCCCGGCCATACGCTGGTCATTCCGCGTCTGCATCTTCGAGACGTCCGCGAACTGGATGATTCGACCGGGGCTGGACTCATGGCCACAGTGGCGCGGGTCGCCCGCGCGGTCGGCGCAGTATTTCCGAACGAGGGCATGAGTCTTTGGCACTCCATCGGCGAGGCAGCGTTTCAGGAGGTGTCGCATCTTCATATTCACATTCATCCTCGTTTTCGAGATGATGATCTCTTGCGAGTCTATCCGAGCCCACCAGCGAGACCGCAAAAAGAAGAGAGGGATCAGTATGCTGCTCTGCTTCGACAACACCTTGAGCAGGCTTTGGCAGCCGAACAGGCCTAACCGATCGATGGCCACAATAAAGATGACGCGATAAGCATGAGCAATCCCGCAGCGCCATTTGTCTTCGACACCAACTCGCGACGATTCTACCACGGCACCCGGGCGAACCTGAAGCCCGGGGAGCTGCTTCAACCCGGCTATTCCTCCAACTATACCGAGCGGAAGTCGCCCTGGATCTACTTCAGCGAAGCTCTGCACGCGGCTACCTGGGGAGCGGAGCTGGCAAAGGGCGAAGGTCCAGGCCGAATCTACCTGATGGAGCCGACCGGCTCGTTATGGATGACCCCAATCTGACGGACAAGAAGTATCCAGGTAATCCCAGGCGGTCTTATCGCTCCCGGGAGCCGCTGCGGGTCGTGCTCGAACACCTGGATTGGCAGGGACACTCCCCGGAGGAAATCCAAACAATGAAGGACGCCATCGCGGGTCTGGAGCCCATCGACGATTGAGCTGCCTAATGAAACTCGCGCTCACTTTTCTAATCTCAGCACTGGTTGCCCTCACTACGTTTGGCGCGGAGCGCGGTGTCATCGGCGTCTCAGTTCATGGCACGCCTGATTTCCGCGTGATTGCCTTCGTAGTTCCAGAAAGCCCAGCAGCACGCGCGGGCATTCGGGTGGGCGATCAGATCGTCGCGATCGGCAACGTTGCGACGTCGCAGATCAAAACCGAGCAGGAGTTTCTCCGCAAAGTCTCCGGGCGGCCGGGTTCCGAGATCGAGCTTCAGCTAAAACGACCACAGACCGATACGCTAATCCGCGTTCGCCTCCTTCGAGTTGCTCCCGCGACACTGGGGCCGCCCAAGATTCCCGCGGACTTCGAGCGATACCAAACGCGTATCCGCGCGAATGGCGTGTGTTCATTGCAGACCTAGCGGTTAAGCGTGCAGACGCACCACACGGGCAAGGCGTTTCGGGTGGTGCCGGAAATCGCGATCTGGTTCACTTTTCCACATAACTCCGCATCCCATGGACAAGCGTTTCGTCTCCGAGAAATTTCCTCGTTCCTCGGCTTACAACCCCGAGTGGGTTATCTCCAGTGTCAGCGGCGGCGCGAGCTCCCTGTGGCTGGCGGAGTGGCTCGCTTCGGCGCTTGATCTTCGTCGCGGCATGCGGGTACTCGACCTGGGTTGCGGCCGCGCCGCGTCGTCGATTTTCCTGCACCTTGAATTTGGGGTGGAGGTCTGGGCGACGGATTTGTGGTTCGACGCTGCGGAGAATTTTCAGCGCATCCGTGATGCAGGCGTGGAGAACGCGGTCTTCCCGGTCCACGCGGACGCGCGGGCGCTCCCATTCGCCCCGGGATTCTTCGACGTTATCGTTTCGATCGACTCTTTTGTTTACTACGGAACGGATGATCTCTATCTGCATTATCTCGCCCGTTTTCTGAAGCCGGAAGGCCGGGTCGCGATCGCGGGCGCTGGGCTGACGGAAGAGTTCGAAGGGCCGGTGCCGGATCATCTGCGCGAATGGTGGGAACCGAGCATGGCGTGCCTGCATTCGGCCGCGTGGTGGCGGCGCCACTGGGAACGCAGCGGGATCATGACAGTGGAGCTGGCAGACGATATGCCGAATGGCTGGCAGGCATGGCTGGACTGGCAGCGGCTGGTTTGTCCGGATAACGCGACGGAGATCAGGGCGTTGGTAGCCGATGAAGGCCGTTACCTCAGTTATGTGCGCGCGGTAGGTCGCCGGCGAGCCGGCGCAAAGCTGGAGGAGCCGATTGTTTCCATGCCGTTTCAATACACGCGAACGCCATTACTCAGGAATGAGGCATTCTGAGGTTGAGACGTCATCTCGCGCGGCGACAGAGCGCGGCGGCTACAGCATTGAGCAGAGCGGGAGTTTTCCAGTCCCGCCTTCCCGATAAAAAACAAAAGCGGGCGGGACTTCGCCCCGCCCGCGACTTTGTTTCGACCGTGATTGACTATTAGAACGACACCCGGATGCCGAGCTGCACTTTCCAGCGCGAATCGAGATCCTGCTCGGATTGCACGGTGGCCTTCGATCCAACCCCGGTGTAGGTATACAACTGGCTGCTGCTATTGAGAGTCACCGGCTGGGGCGTGCCGAAGGTGCTGTAGCGTTTGATCTGGCCCCAATGGGGGTCAATCAGGTTGGTGAAGTTAAGAATGTCGGCGGTAAATTCCGCCCACACCCATTTCACCGGAATTCTTTGCGAGAAGTGGAGGTCGAGACGGTTGATCCAGGGATCGCGTCCGCCGTTACGGGGAGCGATCTGTCCGCGGTACTTCCTAAGGAAGTTGTTGTGAGTGATGTAATCATTGTAGGCGAACCACTGCGTGCCGGTGGGGCCGCCGACAAACCTCATGCCCATCGGATCCGCGAGACCGGTCGGGACATAGACCAGGTCGTTACTAAATTGGCCGTCGCCGTTGGCGTCGCCATTGTAAAGGACGCTGTAGGGGTGGCCCGCGGCGCCTTCGTAAACGGCGCCGATGGTGGTGTCCCACCC
>JALYIN010000180.1 GCA_030775765.1 Verrucomicrobiota bacterium | reverse complement strand
TCGCCGCCAGCAAAGCGATGATCGCCACTACGATCATGATTTCCACGAGGGTGAAACCCCCGCGGCGTTTGTTGAGTTTGTTTAACATGTTGTTGCTTTCTTTTTATCTCTTGTTTGTTTGACTGCGATCCACGATACCGACCGCGGATGTGCTCGTTTTTAAAGCAGCGTTAATGCCAACAGGGTCGCTTTTTACGCCAGTCGGGGTATCCCCGCAGTCCCAGCGCGCAGGAAGGACGGCGGCGTGACCGGCCCGGGCCGTCTCCGAAAGCTCTGGCCGGATTCCCTCAGCGGCGGCCACTACGTTTTCGCCGCGGTTTTTCTCGTCCGGCTGGTGGTCCTGATCCGGCTGGCCTCATTGCCCTTGCTCCTGCCGACCGGCGGCGACATGCATTTCTACGATGAATGGGCCAAACAAATCCTCCACGGGCATTGGACCGATCATCAAGCCTTTTACGGTCTGCCGCTGTATCCGTTTATTCTCGCGCTGCTCTACCAGGTTTTTGGTTACGGGCCCTTTGTTCCTGGTTTTTTCCAAATCTGCCTCGACGCCGGAACTGCCGTTCTCATTTATAAGATCACCGTCCGAGCCATGGCCAGTGGCGCAGACAAGACCACAAAAGCCCGGAACATCGTCGGAATAGCCACGGCCGCTGCCTGGTGTTTCTTCCTCCCGGCCCAGGCTTACTCAACGATTCTCATGCCCACGGCGGGCGCGGTCTTCGTCCTCTGGTTCCTGTTCTGGCAAATCGTCCGAACCGAGAACGCGCCGTCGCGATGGCGCTGCTTTGTTTGCGGCGTTCTCATCGGCGTCGCCGCGACGGGTGTGGCAACGATTCTGTTTCTCATTCCGTTGTTCCTGTTCGCGATTTTCGTGCGGCGGAATCACACGAACCTCGACGCGAGAGGGACTGCGGCCGCGTTGCTCCTCCTGGGCGTCTTCGCCGGCACATCGCCTTGCTGGCTGCACAACTCCTTCGTTGCGCGCGATCCCGTCTTTCTCTCCGCCCACGGCGGAATCAATCTTTGGCTCGGGAACAATCCCGCGGCGACCGGTTATCCCCGCTTCCCCGACTTGCACGCGGGCCAGAGTGAAATGTTGCGCGACTCGATCGACCAGGCCGAGACGGCCGCTGGCCGGGCACTCAAACACTCCGAAGTTTCGCGCTACTGGTCGGGCAAGGCACGCGACTACATCTTGACGAATCCTAGCGCCTGGCTCAAGCTTCTCGCCCGCAAGATCGGCAACTTTTGGAATGCCTTCGAGTACGACGATCTCGGCGTTATCGCGATTTTGCGCGAACAAGGCGTGGTCTTTCCCGGCCTTCGGTTTGCCCTCGTCGCGGTGCTCGGTCTTTCCGGCGCCGTTTTTTCCTGGCGGGCGTTCCCGGCCTCGCGCTGGATCGCGGCGGCCATGGGGTTGCAGCTGCTGGCGATCCTTCCCGTCTTCGTCACGGAACGTTATCGGCTAGCGGTCGTTCCCGGCCTCTTGGTTCTGGCCGACCTCGGGCTCGTCCGGCTCTGGAATCGCTGCGTGTCCGGAAACTACGGAGTTGCCGTCCTGCAACTTTGGGTTGTCGCTATCAGCGCCTGGTTTGTTACGATCCCACGCCGCGATCCTTCGCTTTGGGCTCTGGATGCCTATAACTCGGGTCGCTTCGCGCTCGAAACAAACAACCTGCCGCTGGCCGAAGAGCATCTCGTCCGCGCCCATACCCTGGTCCCGGACAATGCGGAAACCAATTTCGCCCTCGGTAATTTACGCTTCGCCCAGGGCGGCTCGCTGGCTGCGAAGGCCTATTACGAAGCCGCCCTCAGGATCGATTCCAAACACAAGGGGGTCCTCAACAATCTCGGCGTCCTGGCTCTCGATCACGATCAGCCGGCGGCAGCGGTGGATTATTTTCAACGCGCACTCGCTTTGGAACCGCGCAACGCCAAGGCTCATTACCTGCTCGCTAAAGCGCTCGACCTCGCGGGGAACCGGGACGAAGCGCGCTTGGAAGCGGCTCGTGCGCTGGAACTCGGTCCAGATCAACCGGAATTCAAAGCCTTACAAGACCAGCTCGCCGGCAACGGAAAGTGAAGCCGCCAATCTTATCGACGAATATTTCGACTGCCTATGGACGACATGACGGCTGATTTGCAATCCGAACGCATCCGCCATTTGTCGAGGCCTCTTCTTCTCGGCTTCGTCCTGGTTGCCATCATCGGCATTGTTCTTCGCGTCTATCCCTCCGCCGCCTTCACGGGCATTGGTTACGATGAAGGCCTTTACCGCAATTACGTCACCGACCTGATCAATCACGGCGTCACCAGTTATCCTGACTTCGCCGAACATTACGTGGAACGGCAGCAGAAATTGGCAGCCGTGATTCTGCCGCCCACGCGCTTCCTTTACATTTTCTCCGCTTATCTCTGGCACGAAATCACCGGCACGGATGCGTTGCTTTCCCTGCACAGAATTTCGTGCCTGTTCAGCATTCTGCTCTTCTTCGCCGCAGCCGGATTCACCTGGCGGCTGGCTGGGCCGGCCTGGGCGCTCGGCGTTTTCGCCCTGATGGCGTGCGCTCCCACCCAAATTCACATGGCCCAGCACGCGCTCATCGATGGGTTCTTCGCCTTTTGGGCCACTTTGTGCCTTTGGCTTCTCTGGGAAAATCTCCGCCGCCCTAACGACCGGCTCCGGCTCACGCTCTTCTCGCTGAGTCTGGCGCTGATGGTTCTCACGAAGGAAAACGCCGTCTTCGCCTACGTCGGATTACTCGCCCTGCTGGTCGCTAATCGATGGCTGAATTTCGGCACGATAACCCGGAGCTTGTTGCTGGTAACGGTGGCCGGTCCCCTCACCGGCCTCGTCATCCTGATTTTTCTGTGCGGCAGCGCGGAGACCTTTATCGCAACCTACCGGCTGGTCGTCAGCAAAGCCTCCGTCCTTCCCTACGCGATCGCGACCGGCGACGGACCCTGGTATCGCTACCTGGTCGATCTACTCCTCGCGAGTCCGCTGATTTTCCTGCTCGCCTGGGCGGCGATTTTTCGCCTGAAATTTACTGACAAGCCGTCGCTCTATCTGCTCACATTCGTCGTCTCGACCTATCTGCTGATGTGCAACATCCGTTACGGGATGAATCTTCGTTACACGAACATGTGGGATTTGCCGCTGCGCTATCTCGCGTTGGGTTGTGTTGTCGATCTCACGCGCTCAATTCGCCGCCGCGAAATCCTCCTGGCCGTCGCCGTGCTCTTGCTCTGCGCGGTCGACCTGCGGCAATACTACATCTTCTTCGTTCAGCACGATCTCTACGAGCTGGTCACCGCAGGATTGCTCCGCGCGTTGCAAATCCTGAAGTAATCAGCAGGCGATTTTTAGCACCGAATCCCGGAGCCGATCACTCGACTGGATCGTTTCGCTAAGCAGATTGTGCACGGTCGGTTTGGCGACCGCCCGGACGAAGATCTGGTAGGAGAAGAACCCCTTGCTGACGGCAATGAGCGCCTGGTTTACGCGCAGAAAGAACCGCGAGATCGCATTGTTCCCAATCGCCTTCGGGAATGGCGCCGGGATCCCGCGCATTTCTAGAACGTTGTAGCCTGACTGCTCCAAAAGCGCTTTCAGCGAGCGAAAGGTGAAGAGGCGCGTGTGGGTCGCGTCCAGGATGCCTTTCCGCCCGTAATTGAATTGGCCGAAGAACAACATCAACCGGGTGACGAAAAATCCGATGTTCGCCGTGGTGACAATCACCTCGGGACGTTTACAGACCGCCGCGAAGCGCAACTCGTCCATGAATTGTTCCGGCTGTTTCAAGTGCTCGATGATGTCGAGCATCATGATCTGGTCGAACGCCGAGACGTTCACCGGGAATTCCGTGCGGTCGAGGTTCCACCGTATGAAATCGATGCCGGCGGTTTCCGGTGAGCTGGCTGGAATGTATTGGTCCATTCCGGTGACATGGCAGCCTTTCGCCGCCAGCTCGCGCGCGACGTAGCCCCGACCGCAGCCGATATCCAGTAACCGATTCCCCGGCCGGGCCGCATCAATCGCGGCTGTGTGCGACGAAGCGTAGCCGAGTTTCAAATCGTAGTTTTCCTCCGGCGCGAGCACGTCGAACTTGCGGTCGAACAGCAGGTTCATCTCGTGGAAGCGCGCCCGGAGCATCGTCTTGAAAACGTCCCAGGCGTATTTCAGCCCGTTCACGTGGCAAATCTCGTCTCCATAATAAGTCGGGATCGGCAGCTCCGCGACCCGCAGCTTTTTCATGACGAGCTGAACGATGATCTCCGTGTCGAAATGAAAGTCGTTTGTGTTTTTCTCGAACGGGATTTGGGCCAGCGCCGCCGTGGAATAAAGCCGGTAACCCGAATGGAATTCAGAGAGGGCGGTCCGGAGCATCAGATTCTGGAACGCGGTGAGGATCTGGTTGCCAATCCATTTGTAGGCCGGCATCCCGCCTTGCCGCGCCGCTTTTTTGTCGATCATCCGCGACCCGAAAACGGCGTCCGCTTCCCCGGTGAGCAGGGGCGTGATCAGCTCCGGCAATTTCTCCGGCGCGTATTGCCCGTCGCCATGAACGAGCGCGACGATATCGAACCCGTTATCGATCGCGTAGCGGTAACCGAGCTTCTGGTTTCCGCCGTAACCTTGGTTCTCAGGAGTCCGCAGCACGGTGATCTTGAATGCCGAATTTTGCTGCTGATAACGGAGCCCGTTTCCGAAAGTGTCGTCCTGGGACGAATCGTCGATGATCAGAACTTCGACGTTGTCGCCGCGGAGGCTGGGCGGAATACGGCTCAGCACTTTCGCGATGGTCGTCTGCGCGTTGTAGGCGACGATGAAGATGAGCAGTCGCTTCCGCCCGAGATTAGTCGGTTTGGTCGCGGCAGGTTCCAGTTCTGCGAGACGCATGTCCCGTTTCAGAGCTAGAATTGCGCCAGTGAAGCGCGACGGCGCCCGCCAGTTGGCCCGCCGCTCGCTTTGGTAAGACGGCATGTGGGCGGACCCAAGTAAAATTTCGGCGGAACCGGTTTCTATTCGTACGCTCGTCGGCATCTATCTCGCGATAACCATTTTGATTTGGATCGTTTTCGGGCAAACGCTCGGCCATCCATTTGTCCAGTACGACGACCAGAATTACGTCTACGATAACCCGGAGATCACGGCGGGTTTGACGAGCCACGGCCTCGTAATGGCGTTTTCCGGCAACCATGCCCGAAACTGGCATCCGCTTACGACAATCTCTCATATGCTGGACTGCCAGCTCTTCGGGTTAAATCCAGCGGGCCATCATTTTAGCAGCGTCCTGTTTCACACCCTGGCCGCGCTGCTGCTTTTCACCGTCCTGCGCGCGATGACCGGAGCGATGTGGCGCAGCGCGTTGGTCGCCGCTGTGTTCGCCATCCACCCTCTGCGCGCTGAATCGGTCGCATGGGTGGCGGAGCGCAAGGACGTGCTGAGCGCGGTTTTCTTCATGCTGACCCTGGGCGCTTATGTCCATTACGCACGTCAGCCATCCGTTCGGCGGTATCTCATAATCGTTTTGTTTTTCGCCCTTGGCCTCATGGCGAAACCGATGCTGGTCACCTTGCCGTTGTTGTTCTTCCTGCTCGATTATTGGCCGCTCGCCAGAAATCCGAACGGAATGTCCGGTTGGTGGAAGTCGATCGCCGAAAAGGTTCCCCTCTTTTTCCTTTCGCTTCTCGCGGCGATCGCGACGCTCATCGCGCAACGGACGACGGTGAATTACAGCGAGGCATTGCCGATGACCTGGCGAATCGGCAACGCTCTTCTCAGCTACGTCACTTACCTCGGCCAAATGATTTGGCCAGCGAAGCTCGCTGTGTTCTATCCGCACACTGCCGATGACCTGTCATCGTGGAAGGTCGCACTTGCGGTCCTGTTGCTCGGAGGGATTACCGCGCTGGCTTTCGGGTGGCGCAAGAAGCGTCCGTATCTTTGGGTCGGCTGGCTCTGGTATCTCGTTGCTCTGTTCCCCGTAATCGGTTTCATCCAGGTCGGCTTGCAGGGCCGAGCCGATCGCTATTGCTATCTTCCGCAGATTGGATTGTACATCGCGCTGACGTGGACTCTGGCTGATTGGTCGCTCCGCTCGAACCGGCGACGTGTGATTTTCGGCGGCGCGGCAACAGTCATCATCGGAGCCTTAACCTGGCAGGCCCGGATTCAGACTTCGTCCTGGAGCAGCACGGAATCACTTTGGCAGCACGCGCTCCAGGTCACGACCGATAACGACGTCGCGCATTACAATGTCGCGGCGCTTTTACTCGAACGAGGCCAGGTGGATGAGGCGGTCTCACATTATGAGAAAGCGCTCGAACTCCGGCCTGACAATCGTGAAACGCATTACCATTTGAGCGTTGCTCTTCTCCATACCAGCCTCGGCAACGCCCTGGCGCGGAAAGGCCGACTGGATGAGGCCCTCGTCCATTATCGCAAAGCCGTCGAATTGCGGGATGACTTCGCCGACGCGCATACCAACCTCGCCTCCTTGCTGGCCCGGAAAGGAGAAACGGCCGAGGCCATCGCGCATTATGAGAAGGCTGTCGCGCTTCCCCCGGAGGACGCACCTTCCCATATCCGGTTGTCGAAGCTGCTTCTCCAGCTGGGTCGCAACGACGAGGCGGTGGTCCACTACCGTCGCGCGTTGGAATTGACGAAAGATCCGATTGTGGCGCGCTCCCTCGATCAGGAGATCCGGAGAGCGCGTTAGCCGCCGCCGCGCAGGACTGTGTTAGCTGTCGCTAACAAATCCGCGTCGTCGTTATCGTTCAACCCGGCGAGAAAACCGCGAATCCGGCGGAACGATTGGCGCAGGAAAAGTTCTCCGGCACGACGGCCCCCGGGCGCCGAGGCGCCGTTCTGAGCAACGCTTTGCAACTGGGAATCCAACCGGCTGAGCACGCACGCCGAAGCGAACATCTCCATCGCAGCCCCGGCAATTCGTTCCTGAATCAACTGCATATCCATGACCGGTTCCCGGTACTTAATCAGCGCCTTGTTCACGCTCAGATTAAAGCGCCAGATCAGGCGCCCAAGTTGCGACGCGGGCGAGCGCAGGCTCTCGCTCTTGACCGGCACGCTTGAAATTTTCACCGCGGCGCCGAGTCGATTCATTCCCGCCGTCCACGCTTTGCCGAGCCCGCGCGACGGATTGAACATCGTGTCGTAAATCTCTTTGAACTCCATCCCTGGCCCGCGCATTCCGACCAGCGCGATAAAGGACGTGAGCACTTCGTTGCTGCCTTCGCCAATCTGGTTGATCCGCGCGTCTCGCAACATCCGCTCCAGCGGGGAGGTGGTGAAATAAGCGGAGCCGCCATGAATTTGGAATGCGTCGTTGACCGCTTCCCAAAGCCGATCCGTCGTAAAAACTTTCAGCATCGCCGTCTCGATCATATAATCCTCGAGGCCGCGATCGATCAGCGACGCTGTCACGGCTGTCATCGCTTCCATTGCGTAAACGTCCGCCGCCATCCGCCCGATCTTTTTCTTCACCAAGTCGAAGTCGCCCAGCGTTTTCTTGAATTGTTTGCGCTTGTTCGCGTGGCTTACCGCCAATTTCAAACACGTCTTTGCCGCGCCCGTGCAGCACGCCCCGAACGTGGTCCGTCCGAAATCGAGAACCGTCAGCGCCACCTTCAATCCTTTGCCGATCGGGCCCAGGATGTTTTCCTTCGGCACCGCCATGTTCTGCATCGCGAACCGGCCGGTCGCAGTCCCGCGAATCCCGAGCTTTTCCATCCGCGGCTCGAGCATCGTGAATCCCGGCATGTCCGGCGTGACCAGAAACGCCGTGATCGACGTCTTGTCTGACCCCGGCACCGGCGTCCGCGCCATCACCGTCAACACCTGGGCGATCGACGCGTTCGTGATGTAGCGCTTTTCGCCATTGAGAATGAAATGCGAACCGTCGGGGCTCGGCGTGGCCGTGGTCTGGACGTTCGCCGCATCCGAGCCGGCGTGTTCTTCCGTCAATGCGAAGGCCGCCAGCTGTTCGCCCGACACGAGCGCCGGCAACCAGCGCTGTTTCTGTTCCCGCGTCCCGAACAAGAGCAGAGCGCGAATACCGATCGAATGGTGGGCATTCGTGAAAACCGAAGTCGACGCGCAGCGGCCGCCGATCTCCTCGAGAATCTTGCAGTAGGCGCGTTGGGAAAATCCGCGGCCGCCATATTCCTTCGGCGCCGTCATTCCGAGCACGCCGGTGTGGGCCAGGCCATCGATCAAATGACGCGGAATATCGGCGTTGCGATCGATCGCGACCGGATCGAGATGCTCATCCAGGAACGCACGGATTTCGGCGAGCGACTGGTCCAGCTCCGCCTGTTGGGCGGCCGGGATCCGCGGATACGGCATCGCCCAATCCGAAACGAACTGCCCGAGAAAAAGTCCTTTGGCGAAACCGAGCGCCTGCGGCCCCGTGAAGAGAAGCTCCTCGGCCTCCTTGATTTCCCTTTGCCGCTGAATTTCCACTTCGTTCATAACTACATTCCTGAATCGCTTTTAAGGTTACCCCCGGCCCGGTTCCTCTGTCGGAGCGGGGGTTTGCCGCAAGAGACCATGCTCAATTGCGCGGGACTAGATCGTGGATTCTGCCCGTGCTGACAACCGATATTTTCGTTCAGCCGGCGCGTTCCAGCTTCGTCACATACAGCGGCAGTGAACCTAGTTGCCGCCCATCGACCGCCAGGTCGACCGTGTATTCGCCGAACCTCGGCAGCCGGATTTGCTGGATCAGAATCACGAAATGCGATGTCACCGTCCGTTGCCCCGGCGAAAATTTCACCGCGAGGTTCGAATCGAACTTCGGCATCACGATGTTCCCGTCTTCATCCGCGAACGTCAGCATGACCCGATGCTCGCCTTCCTCGATTTGCTCGAACCGGAGCCGGCCCGCGATGGCGCATTGCGGGTGCGCGATCGGCGCCTCGAACGCGCGCAACGCATCGAACGTCCCGATAATGTTCAACTTCCCCGCATGTTCCGTCGCCGCGTCGCAGAGCGTAAAGATTTCCAGTTGCATGAGCGGCCACCCGTGGCCTAACGAATCGCAGCTAGCTGCAGCCCTGGCTTGTGCCGCACTCGGTGCAGACGCCGCAGGCTCCGGCGCGCACCACCTTGTTGCTGCCGCAATGCGAGCAAATGATGTCCATGAACATGTTGCCGAGCGCTTCGGCCACGCGGTCGGCGTGGGTATGGCCGTTGCTCGTCACGTGGGGGCTGCCTTCGTTCGGCAAATGGTTGGTGATGACGTCGAGCACTTCCTTATCCGCGGTCCGGGGCAAGTCGGCGACGGGACGGTTCACGGCTTTCTTTTCCATCTCGCCGATCTCTTTCATCGGGAGTTCGGCCTGTCCCCGGGAAGGCGAGATCGCTTCCTTGTAACCTTTGATGAACTGGCAGCCGAGCCAGCGGAACACGTAATCGGTAATGCTGGTCGCGCTCCGGATA
>JALYIN010000179.1 GCA_030775765.1 Verrucomicrobiota bacterium | reverse complement strand
TCGCCGCCAGCAAAGCGATGATCGCCACTACGATCATGATTTCCACGAGGGTGAAACCCCCGCGGCGTTTGTTGAGTTTGTTTAACATGTTGTTGCTTTCTTTTTATCTCTTGTTTGTTTGACTGCGGGTTGATGATTGGTCACTATCCATTTTCGTAGCAGAAAAGGGCCGCGAGCACGTCTGCAGGCCGAGGCGCGCCCCGCGAATGGCACAATTTGTGGTGCATTATGCCCGGAATCATGCGACGCACCAGGGGATTTACCCTCGTTGAGATTATGATTGTTGTAGCGATTATCTCGCTACTCGCTGTAATAGCGTTGCCGTCGTTCTTGCGCGCCAGGGAACGCACGCGGAAGACAAAGTTCGTAAACGCCCTGCGCGTTGCGCGAGATGCGGCCGATCTTTACGTCACAGAACATAACGGCTATCCGCCCGACGTAACGCGCGGCGTATTACCTGCGGGAATGGCGACCTATTTCAACGGCAAGTTCGATTGGACGGCACCCACCTCGATCGGGGGAAAATGGGATTGGGATTACAAAGTCTTTGGCTTTACTGCGGGTGTTTCAGTCGTTGCCCCCGATAAGACCCCGGAGGAAATGACCGAAATCGATGTCATGATCGACGACGGCGATCTCGAGACCGGAGCGTTTCGGCAAACGTCCCCAGGCCGATACACTTGGATTCTTGAGGACTAAAAGATAATCAAAGACCAAGACAGACGATGTACTATGGCGTTGCCCCGCATTTGCCCAGCTTCAGCGTTCAGCCATCGCGATGTCCCACCGGAAAAGACCAACAAAAGAGCAATGGCTCGACACTTTACCAAGTAACGCAGCCGCCTTTGAGCGGTGTCACCGCAGATAACCAAACGCAAACGCGAGTTCTTTGCGTGCAACGATTAGCGGTCAATGTTTGCAACGGCCCTGCAAGCTTCGTGCAATTGCTCGGCCCGAGCGGACGCAAATACACGGTTAGATCTCTCAATTCGGCAGCGTGCTGGACTTTCAAAAGCCCGCTGCAAGGCCGCGTCGGATGGAATTCTAAAATCCATTACAGCGTTGCGAAGATCCGCTGCGGCGACTTGAGTTCGTACTTTTCTCTGCGCCTGATAGCGGGCTTCCTCAATCGTGTCGGACACCGCGGGAAGTGACATTTTGCACGTGAGCGCCTATCCCACGACCAAGCGAATGAAGTTCGCACAAGGCGCGGGGCCCGCGACATTCCATCGGCGCTCGGAAGCATTCCATCTGGCGGCAAGCAATTTCGCGGCGACTGCTTCCAAATCCTCTTTTGTAGGTGTGGCGGGCAATTTTGTATATCTTTTCACCCGGTGCTCGAGCTGTTCGCTCGTCCAGCCGGTGCGTTTCTCGACGCGAGCTTTCAGTTTCGAAAACTGATCCGTACAGATCAGCGCGACTGGGACCCGCTGATTGACCAGCGCCGTGTTTACCCAATCGACCAGTTCCGGACTGGAATGGCTTCGCTGATGCTGAGGGAAAAGGTAATGCGCTTCGTCGATCACAAGCATAAGGCGAGTCTTGCGAAAGAAGTCTTCCACCTTCATCTGCATGTCGGTTGCCTTGCGTTTCGATGCCGCCAGACCGATGGCGGTGGCCAATTTCTGAAAGAAACCAGTCTTGTGGGTGATCCCGCTGAGGCTCACGCAGCGAACCTCCCCTTGATGCGCGGCGCACCATGCCTCAACAGCAGTCGTTTTGCCGCTCCCCGATTCTCCTTCGATCACCACCATTTTTCCGATGCCGAGGCCATGGTCGAGGGTCTCAAAAATCTCCTTTCCGATTGTCGTTTGGACGAATTCCTCTTTTACCCTGACTTCGTAGGCGTCCTGATATTTGCGGACGGCTTCAGCAATCCTTATGCAGAGAGGCTGCAAAGACCCTTTTAATGAGGATTCAGCGGCAAAATGGATAACGAGCTTTGGATTAATGCAGAGCTCCAGGAGAAGGCCGGCCGTTTCCTCTTCGCTGTGGCCGGGAAACTTCAGCGCCCGGGCGATTTGGCGAAGACCGCCCTCTCGCAGAGACAGTGACTGGAGAAAAAACACCAGATTGCGCTTCCGTGCGCTGGAATACAGTTGCGCTTTTGCGGCCACCGCTGTTCCAGGAATACCCCGCATTGCCGCAAACTCCGGGCTGCTCATGTAGCGCTCGTATGAAATGGGCGCTCCCTCTTCTGCGTGGCGCGTGCTCATTCTCGCTTCTCTTCTTCTATCCCCTGCCCTGTTTCCAAAAGGCCGAGATTGCGCATCGCTTCAGTCATCTGTTCAAGCCCCTCCTCCGCCCCAGGCCGACGGCTCATCACCCCTGGAGCGATTCCCAGCTGCGCCGCTTTCCGCTCGATCGCGGCCGAGCGTTTCCTCTTTGCGGTCCGGTCCTGGGTGATCTTCTCGTGCTCCTTTGACAGTGCGTCACCGATCTCAGCAGTTTTTCGATCGATGAGGTTCTGGCGAAACATTCGCCCCGCGAAACCGGTCGAGAGGTTTTGCGAGACGGCTCGGTAAAGAGCCTTGCGATAGGCCTCGTGCGCTTCGTTCTGCGCCAGGGCCGCCTGGAGTACTTCAGGCGGCGCATCCATGCCAGGGACGCTGACTTCCCTTTCCACCGTGAAGAGGGTCCGGGCATCTTCTTTCAAATTCGTTACCGAAATCATCGACGGGTTCTCGACGTTGAACCACGCGATCAGTTGCTCTCCAACGAGTTCGCCGGTCTTCCAGTTCTTGTAGGTAAACTGTTCTTTTCCGAACCGGAAACTGATGCCGTTGCGACCGGATCGAACCCGCATCTTGTGACTGGCGAGCAAATGGCGTGACGAACTTCCGAGCCGAATGCGCGGTTCGCTTCCGTAAAACGTCTCAAACGCTTCTTTAGGGGAAAGGCCTGGACAATATCTCCCCTCCTGCCGCTCGTTATTGTACCGTTCAACGATCACGCCGAGGCGGCGCAAATATTCCGTTTCTGACAGAAAGAACTCGGAGGGCTGAGCCTTACCTCGTCGCACCATGGAGATCTGTTGTTGGACGCGTTCGAAGCGGTCGTGTCGCTCATCCTGACCCGCGTAACCGGGTTCGCCCTCCAGACGAGTTGCGCGGCCGGGTCGATGATCGCCGAGGGCGTGAAGGGCGTAGAGGTGTGAAGGTCTATCGCGTGGGTAGAGCGGAAGCGTCCCAGGCGTCCCGACGGATTCTTAATCCGATGCGCCTCTCCCGGCTAGCGAGACCAACCTAATCGCGGGAGCGCAAGTCTACATGAGGAACGATTGCCTCATGTGTCACGGCGGTCTCGAAGGCGGCCTCCCGGACGTGGCGAAACGATTTTATCCGGATGCGCCGCAGCTTTTCCCACCAAGGTCACGGCGTGATGGACGATCCCATCGGCACGACGCACTGGGTGGTGAAGAACGGGATTCGGTTCAGCGCGATGCCCTCGTTTGGCGGGAAATTATCGGACAGAGAAATCTGGCAAGTGAGCCTACTCTTACGCAATGCAGACAAGTTACCGCAGTCGGTCCAGAACGTTTTTCATCAGGCGCACGCGGATTAAGACTCCGCGCGATTTAAGCGACCGCGCGGGCTCCCCAAAACGTAGATTATCCTCGGGGTAGGCATTCTTACATTCATCTCTGATCTTACGTCTCTACCCTCGTGAAAAATCCCGCAGACGAATTAGTCTCCTTTATACCACCTCCCAGTCTTTGCGGGATCCACACCCGTTCCCTCACCATGACACGGCTGAAATCTTTTCCGACGACTTCTCGACTGACTTGTGTTCCTGCTGCCTCTGCAATGCGGCCGGGCTTGAGACGATTCGAGGCCATTTTCACTCTGGTCTTGCTCCTTTCCTGGGGCACCCTCCGCTGCACCGTAGCTGGGCCCTTTTCTAATCTGCTC
>JALYIN010000178.1 GCA_030775765.1 Verrucomicrobiota bacterium | reverse complement strand
CGCGGATTACGGCGATCGACTCGATATCAACCTCGGGCACACTGTCCAATCTTCGGCCAGCTCGGGTTTTGTCCACACAACCGATCCAGAACAGCGTTCCCCAGTCAACGATAACCCCCTTCTCTGGCGGCAGCTCGGGCCAGGTGGACGTCGCACCGGTTGACCAAACGAGCAATCCGTCTTACGCCGCGCCCGTCGCGCAACAGCGGTTAGTTGAGCAGCCCCGACGGGAACTAACGATCCCACAGGGTCCGGCGGCGCCAACGCGCAACCTTGCCAACCCGCAAAAAGCCGTTGCCAAGGATACGCATGTTCCGCTCGGCGAGTGGGGCACGGTTTCGGACGTGGGCGGTGAAACGGTCTGGGTTAAGATTATTGACAACGACACCACCAGCTTCAACGTCTCGATCAATTACGGTGTGCGCCGAGAAGTAAGAAAAGAAAAGGGCATCAGCGGCAGCGGAACCGACGAGACTCTGATCTACAGCAACGGACGCGCCTCACTGTATTACGTCTGGGAAATCAGCGGGAGGATTAACCACTGCCTTCTTCGCGTTCGCGACGCGTAGAACGGGCGATCCGTACGTCAATTGTTACCCTGCGGGTCTTCTGCCGGTAACGATCAATGCTTCCGCCGGGAAACTCATTTGCCCGGTGACAAAGTATCTCTTCGCTCCATCGGCGGCCGCCTGTTTTATGGCCGGTAGTTGGGCGGGGGCGAGGCAGGCCATTTGTTTGCGCAAACTTTCCGACATCTCGGTCCGCAACTGCCAAAACTGCTCAAATGAGATTGCTGCTTCGATCCGAAAATTCAACTCACGCTCAATCACACGTTCAGCGCCGGCCTTTTCCAGAATCCCAACCAGTTTACCGGACTCGGCGAAACGAAATGCATCCGGGGCATCGGGATCCTCTTCGGGAAATTCCGTAAACCGGTCGACCACATCGTTCACAGTCGAAAAGAAAGGATTAACTTCTTTCGGACCCCAAACGCCAAACGCGACGTATCCCTCGTTGCGAATCACGCGTAGCGCCTCGCGCACCCCGGTGAGCGGATCGGCGAAAAACATAGCCGATAACCGGCCGACGGCCGCGTCAAATGTGTGGTCGGCGAACGGTAAATTATCGGCGGAACATTGCTTGAACTGGATGTTGGTCAGAAGCGCGCCGGCCCGCTTCGGCCTGAGCGGTTTCGACCATACCGGCAACCGGGTCCGTGAACATGACTGATCCGGTCGGCCCGACAATCTCTGAGATGGTGAGCGATGGCTCGCCGCTTCCGCCACCGATATCGAGCACCGTTTGTTCAGTCCGGATCCGTGCTTCTTCGATTAAACCGGCCGTTAATGGCGCGAACATTTGCGCGATGAGTGATCGATACTTATCCCAATACCGCGCCGAAGCCTGCCACGCATCCAGCGTCTTGTGTGCTTGCGACGTTTTACGTTGTTCCTCGGGATTCATTTTTTCGTTCGACCAGAGCAAACCCGCCGCTCCTTTACGGCGCACTATTGGTAGCCAGCCGCTTTAAGCGTTCTGAGTTGACGACACTTGATCACCTGTAGATACGCGATGTCGACGCAGATGTCAGCGAGAACAGCGGGTGTCTTCGCGCGTGTTGCCTCGCGCAAAAGACATGATGTGACCTCCAAATCCCGCCCCGACATTTTCGGTCGCTAGATCGGGAGCATTTCTGACCGGAGGGACATCCAGCCCTAGCTTTCGGAATCTCACAACTTCTTGACTGTGTCCAGAACTCTGGGATTGTTCTCGCTCCATGCCGGACCCAGCTGATCTCCTTCGCCAAAATGGCATCCCTGTGACGGCGCAGCGTCTCGCAGTCTTGCGGGCGGTCTCGGAGTGTCCTCACGCGACGGTGGATACGATCGCGGAAAATGTGCGCACGCGGATCGGCACTGTCTCCCAACAGGCGGTCTATGACGCGCTCGGAACTTTAGTGAAAAAGGGGCTCGTCCGGCGGATTCAGCCGGCCGGGTCGCCCACGCTCTACGAGAACCGGGTGGGTGATAACCACCACCATTTGATCTGCCGCAGTTGCGGCAAGACGGTGGATGTCGATTGCGCGGTCGGCCGTGCGCCGTGCCTGACCGCGGCCGACGCTACCGAATTTCAGATCGATGAGGCGGAGGTCACTTTCTGGGGCACTTGTCCCACTTGCCGCGCCTCGGCCTAACGAAGCTTTCCATTCAACTCACCAACAAGAACCCATGGCCGACCCAACTACCGAAGCTCCCGCCACCGAAGCGAAATGTCCCTTCAACCATTCTGCCGGCAGCGCGCCGAAGTCGGTGCAGGATTGGTGGCCGAACCGACTGAAGGTGGAACTGCTCAGCCAGCACTCGGAGAAGTCAGATCCGATGGGCGAGCATTTCAATTACGCGGAGGAATTCAAGAGCCTCGACCTCGCGGCGGTGAAGCAGGACCTGGCCGCGCTCATGACCGATTCGCAGGATTGGTGGCCGGCGGATTTCGGGCACTACGGCGGTTTGTTCATCCGGATGGCCTGGCATAGCGCGGGAACTTATCGCACCGGCGACGGACGCGGCGGCGCCGGGCGCGGGCAGCAGCGGTTCGCGCCGCTCAACAGCTGGCCGGATAACGTGAGTCTGGACAAGGCGCGCCGGCTCCTCTGGCCGATTAAGCAGAAGTATGGCCGCAAGATTTCGTGGGCGGATCTGTATGTCCTGACCGGCAACGTCGCGCTCGAGACGATGGGCTTTCAAACGCTCGGGTTTGCGGGCGGACGTGAAGATACCTGGGAGCCGGACCAGGACATCTACTGGGGCAGCGAGCGGACCTGGCTCGGCGGCGACATTCGTTATGGCCACGGGTCGGACGGTGTCGAGAAGCCGGGCGGTGTGCTCGTCTCCGATGACAATGCGGATGGCGACGTCCACACGCGCGACCTCGAGAAGCCCCTGGCGGCGGTGCAGATGGGGCTCATCTACGTGAACCCGGAAGGTCCGGACGGGAATCCCGATCCTCTCCTTTCCGCGATCGACATCCGCGAGACTTTCAAGCGCATGGCGATGAACGATGAGGAAACGGTCGCGCTCATCGCAGGCGGACATACGTTCGGCAAAGTGCATGGTGCCGCCGATCCGCAGCAGTACGTCGGTCCCGAACCCGAGGGCGCACCGATCGAAGAGCAAGGCCTGGGCTGGAGAAACAG
>JALYIN010000177.1 GCA_030775765.1 Verrucomicrobiota bacterium | reverse complement strand
ACATGGGTCTGTTCGCCGGAGAGCCGCTTGCCGCGCAATACTTTCCACCGCCGGTGCAGGTGATAATCCAACGGCGCGGAGCCGACATATGCACTCCCCGGTTTCTTCTTCAAGATCCGGTGCACTTCTCCCACCGTGATCGATGGATAAGGCAAATGTTCGAGCACCTCGGTCATCATCACGACCTCAAAACTTTCATCGCGGAAATCGATGGCTGAAGTGAAGTCCATCTCGTGGCACGCGACGCCCGCCTCGCGCGCGGCGGCGAGCGCGAGCTTGTCGATATCGACCCCGACCCAGCGGATCAGATTGACGAAATTGATCAGCACGCCGCCCTGACAACCGATGTCGACCCCGAGGCTGCGCGCGTCGTGGCCAAGGGCTTCCAGATTCTTTCGGTAAAACGCGGTCTTAGCCTCTTCGTGTTGACGGCCCCAGTCGTAGTAACCGGTCGGCCGGCTTTCGCCGTACTGTTCGTAGAACTCCTGGATCAAGAGCGCCCGGCGCTCCGGTTCATTCAACAAGAGTTCATCCGGGAAGTTGTTTTCCACGCTCATCACTTCGTGCACGACGGTCCCACGGGCGCGAGCCAGATCAACAGCGTTGTAGCCTCAGACCGAAGGCGTAATCTTGCAGCACGCGATGACGTCGTTGCAAAAATCCACTCTCGCCGCCGCCGATTGTGAGATCGCGTTCGACGATCTGACGAGAAAACTCTACGCCACCGACGCCTCGCTTTACCAACTCGAACCGGCCGCGGTTGCCTTCCCGCGCAGCGCGCAACAAGCCAGCTCGATTATCGCGGCCGCGGTGGATGCCAACGTGCCCGTAACTCCGCGCGGCGCGGGCAGCGGCCTCTCCGGAGGCGCGATCGGCGACGGATTGATTGTCGAATTCTCCCGCTACAACCGCCAGATCACCGACCTGAATCTCGACGCCCGCACCGTCCGTACCGGCGCGGGCGTTGTTCTCGATCAGCTCAATGCGTTTCTCAAGCCGCAAGGATTTTGTTTCGGCCCGGACGTCGCCACCAGTTCACGCGCCACCATCGGCGGCATGATCGCGAACGATTCTTCCGGCGCGCGCGTCCCGGTTTACGGCACGACCGCCGACCATGTGGTCTCGCAGGAGCTGGTCCTGGCCGACGCCTCCGTTCATCAAATCGGCCCTGGCCACGAGACGTTGCGCGAGCAGCGAAACGTAATCGCGAATCTCATCGGCGCGTCTGCGGGTGAGATCGCGGAGTGGATGCCGCCCGGATTGGAGAAGCGCTGGTCCGGTTACGCGCTGGCTCGCTGGCTGCGCGATCCCGGTAATCTCAACAACATGCTGTGCGGCAGCGAAGGAACGCTCGCCGCGATCTTCTCCGCGGAATTGAAGATCGTCCCGCTGCCGCGCGAGAAAGGACTAGGGCTCGTGTTCTTCGCTTCCGTGGCCGAAGCAATGCAGGCAACGGTAGAGCTGCTCGCCTTGAAGCCATCGGCGATCGAGCACATTGACCGGCCACTCTTTGATCAGACGAAAGGGCAACTGAACTTCGAAGCCGCGCGACAGTTACTCGAGCTGGATGCCAAGCCGTGCGAATCCATTTTGATCGTCGAATTCTTTGACGACGTGGCGGAAAGACTGGCGCTCTTGTCCGCGAAGCGACTCGGGTTGCGCACGACTATTTGCACGAAGCCGGCCGAGATGAATCTCGTCTGGTCGATGCGCAAAGCCGGCCTTTCGCTGCTCACCGGACGCAAAGGCGCGGCGAAACCGGTCGCGTTCATCGAGGACGCGGCGGTCCGGCCGGCGGATTTGCCTGCCTACGTCGCCGGGCTCCAGTCGATCATGCGGCCGCTCGACTTGGAGGTCTGCTATTACGGGCACGCCGCGACCGGGCTTCTGCATGTCCGGCCTGTGCTCGATCTTCATACCGCGGGCGACCTGCGGAAGTATCGTCTCGTCGCGGACCAGGTCTCGGCGCTCGTCCGGCAATTCAAAGGCTCGCTCGCCGCCGAGCACGGCGTCGGCATGGCGCGGACGGAGTACATGGCTGAACAGGTCGGCGACGAGTTGCTCGGCGTGATGCGGCAGATCAAGCAGCTCTTCGATCCGAAAAACCTTTTCAACCCCGGCAAGATTTTCAGCGACGGCCGCTTCAAGATCGATAATCACCTGCGCGTCGAATCGGAGGCGCGGTTGCGTCTTCCGTTCGAGCCCACGCTAGCCTTTGCCTTCAAGGATGAATCGTTCCTCGGCAACCTGGAGCAATGCAACGGCTGCGGCGGTTGCCGGAAGGACGCGCCCACGATGTGCCCGACCTTCCTTGCGACCGGCGAGGAATACATGTCCACCCGCGGCCGCGCCAACGCGATCCGGGCCGCGCTCGAATTGCGTTTCCAGGACGACCCATTGCGCAGCGCGGAGCTCGACGCCGCTCTCAGCAATTGTCTCTCCTGCAAAGCGTGCACCGTCGAATGCCCGTCCAACGTAAACCTGGCTCTGCTCAAGGCGGAACTGAACCACGCCCGGCACCAACGCGATGGCCTGCCGTTGCGCGAACGAATCCTAAGTAACGTCGACTTGTTAGGCCGACTCGGCTGCCTGATGCCGGCGCTCGCCAACGCCAGCCTGGATTCGCCGCTGATCCGGCGCCTGATGCGAAACGCTTTTGGCCTGACCGACAAGCGTCCGTTGCCGCATTACACCAGGCACCGTTTCGATCGCTGGTTCCAGCAGCGCAACGGCTCGACCCGGTCTCGCCCTGCCAATCGTGGCGAGATCATCCTCTGGGACGACACCTTCGTCCGTTACCACGAACCACACATCGGCATCGCCGCGGTCAAAGTCCTGGAAACTCTTGGTTTCGACGTCTCGCTCGTCAAAGGACGCAAATGTTGCGGCCGCCCCGCCTTCAGTCAGGGCAACCTCGAAGCGGCCGCCGCGATGGGCCGGCATAACCTCGATCTTCTTAGTAGCTCGAACTCCGACACTCCCATCCTGTTTCTCGAACCGTCGTGCTACTCGATGTTCGTTGAGGATTACCGCGAATTGAAACTGCCCGAGACCGATGCGATCGCGCGTCGCTGCCATCTCTTCGAGCAGTTTGTCGAAGACCTGCTGGAGCGCGAACCCAACGCTCTCCGCTTCAACGACTGTCCCGGCCACGTCGCGATCCACGCCCATTGCCACGCGAAATCGCTCGTGAAAACCGGCTTCATGGCGAAACTCGCCGCCCGTTTGCCCGGTCGAACCGCTACCTTGCTCGATACCGGCTGCTGCGGCATGGCCGGCGCTTTCGGCGCTTTGGAATCCAAATACGATCTCTCCCTCAAAGTCGCCGCGCCCCTTATTCAGCAAGTCAACGCACAACCGCGCGACAGCGTCATTGTCGCTTCCGGAACCAGTTGCCGCCATCAACTGGAACATCTCACCTCTATTCAGCCGAAACACATGGCTGAGTTGTTGGCCGACGCGATTGCGCAAGACGGCCCTGAATCATATCCGCACGCGCCTGCCGGTCGAGGCGACGCGACCAGTCGTCTTTCGAAAAACGAAACGTTTTTAGCAGCTGACACTTCTCCTCTCCCCTAATGCGCACTATTGCCCTGGCGTTTCTTTGCGGCTTTGTATCCACGGCCTCCTTTCTCGCGGCGGAGACGGGCGCGCCTGCGGCGGGTCAGCATCTGTCGCGGGCAGCCGACGCTGAAATAGGACGGACGGCGGCCGCCTCCAGTATCACGGCCGACATGCTGGTTTCACCCGACGCCATCGTTTCAACGCGGAGCAGCTTTACCGCGCGGTGGAGTCCGATGAGCCAGGCCATAAGTTATCGGCTCGACGTATCTACGTCTCCCCGTTTCGACGGTTATGTAACCGGCTATCACGGTTTGGAAGTAGGTCCGGCGACGTGGCGAGTGGTGACGGGATTGGTCCCTAGCAAGACCTACTACTATCGGGTAACAGGTTCTAATGAAGCGGGCGTCATCGCGGACTCGGGAGTAATGACCGGCGCCACCGCCGCTAGCTCCGGCCTCGTTATTAGTCCTACCTTTGACAGCTCGATTACAAATAACCCAAACGTGGCCGCCATTGAAGCGACGATCAATCGAGCGATCGCCATCTATGAATCGCTCTACTCCGATCCGATCACGGTTTTCATTCTATTTCGTTACTCGCCCACCAGGCCTAACGGTACGCCCTTCGGATCCTTAAACGTCATCGCGGTGAGCGACTACGTGGTCTATTCGCCCTCCTGGAACACTTTTATAAGCGCGCTGCAAGCCGACGCGAAAACGGCGAACGACGCCACGGCCAATGCGAGCCTTCCGTCCAGTCCTCTCTCTACGAGTATCATCTGCACAAGCGCAAATGGGCGGGCCCTGGCCGGAGACACTCCGCCGGCGATGTTTGGCGATTCCACGGTCGGCGCTGGCGGACCCTACGATGGAATCGTCACCCTCAATTCCTCCGCGCCGTATCAGTTTGTTCGCCCGGTTAACAACCGTAACATCGATGCGCAACGCCTCATCGAACACGAGATCGATGAGGTCCTCGGCCTTGGATCCCGGTTGGACACGTCGAACAGCAATGTTCGTCCTCAGGATTTGTTTAGCTGGTCTTCTCCCGGAGCCAGGAACATCAGCAAAACTGGGACGCGCTATTTCTCGATCGACGGTGGAAATACCGTCATCGTCAATTTTAACCAGAGCGCGAATCTCGATTCTGGCGACTGGCAGAGTGATCCTTGCCCGCAGGCCAACCCCTATGTGCAAAACGCCTTCGCTTGCTCCGGCCAGGCCTCCGATATAAGCGAGACCTCCCCGGAAGGAATCAATCTCGATGTGATTGGTTATGACCTGATCGTTCCGGCTTCCCGGCAATTGCTTAACATCGCCACTCGCGTGGAGGTACTGGGTGGAGAGCAGGTGTTGATTGGCGGTTTGATTGTGAGCGGAAGCGATCCCAAGAAAGTTATCATCCGGGGAATTGGTCCTTCCCTGTCCCTGAATGGGCCCCTGGCCGATCCGACCCTCGAGCTCCACCAGGGTAGTGTCACCCTTTCCACCAACGACAACTGGAAGGTCAACGACCAAACCGGCCAATCTCAGGAAGCTGAGGTCCGGGCGACGACAGTTCCGCCCGGCAACGATTTGGAATCGGCTATCGTAACCACGCTTACCCCTGGGTCCTACACGGCCATTTTGGCGGGAAAAAACGGTGGCACCGGGGTGGGGGTGATAGAAGTGTTCGACCTGGCCCAGGCCGCGAATTCCAAACTGGCGAACCTCAGCTCGCGAGGATTTGTCGATACCGGTGATAACGTCATGATAGGGGGATTAATCGTCGGTGGGCCGAGTGGAGATAGTGCCCGGGTCCTGGTGCGCGCCTTGGGGCCCTCGTTGACGGGTGCCGGCGTCGCCGGCGCCCTCCCCGATCCCACTTTGGAGCTGCACAACGGAAACGGAAGCCTTCTCGCCACCAACGACAACTGGAAAACGCGTCCTGATGGGAGCAGCCAGCAGGCCGAGATCGAAGCCACCACTCTGCCGCCGGCGAACGCTTTGGAATCGGCCCTCGTCCGTTCGCTGCCCCCTGGCAATTACACCGCCGTCGTGCGCGGCGTGAATAACTCCACCGGCATCGGCCTGGTGGAGGTTTACAATTTGCAGTAGCGCAAGAATCGGCACCGCGCCAGTCTCGACGAAGAGAACCGCTCGAATCCCGACTCTTCGTTGCCGCGATGCGATTCCCTGGGAGAAACCTCGGTCCGTCACTGCCGGGGCTCCTGCGGCTACCGGCCGAACCGCTATCTTGCTCGATACCGGCTGCTGCGGCATGGAATCCAAATACGATCTTTCCCTCAAAGTCGCCGCTCCGCTCGTCCAGCAAGTCAACGCCCAACCGCGCGACAGCGTCATTGTCGCCTCCGGCAACCAGCTGCCGTCACCAACTGGAACACCTCACGCCAGTCCACCCC
>JALYIN010000176.1 GCA_030775765.1 Verrucomicrobiota bacterium | reverse complement strand
ACATGGAGGTCCTGACGTAATCAGGGGTTAGCACTCGCTCATCTCTGAGAACTGGCGCCACTTGTGGCAAGATGCTCACTCGGTTCAGATGTGTGTCCGCGCCGGTGCCAGCGTTTCGCGCACGTTCGCATCGTGCTTCGATTTCGTCGCGTTCGATCCGGACTTCGACGACGTCTCCGGAATCGAACGTCGCGCGGATGATCGCCGGGGGATCGCCGTAACTGTAAAACGCGCTTTGTAGATTAATCTCGTAACTTTTGAAGCGGTCCCTGCCTCTTCGATCTTTCGGGAACTCCCAATAACCGGGGTACGGAACTCAGCCGACCTCCGAACCTCAAGACAACCAGCGATATGAGTCGAAGGGCTTCAACTATTGTCGATTTCCCCGCGTTGTTACGACCAACGATCACGGTTAACGGCCTGAACGGAATCTTGTGGTCTTGAAATCCGCGGAAGTTTTTCAGATGAATCTCTGTTATCATGGGAGGAATTGACTTTTGTTCGGCGGGGGTTACTGCGCAAACCGCTCGAATACTTCCTGCTTGTGCCAGGCAAGCGCGTCGCGATGCGGACGATAATACGGATCGCCGGGTAGTAGGATTTTGCGGCGATCAAGTTCGACCGCAGGAAAATTTGCGACACTGGCGCCAGAAATTTTCGGATTCACGACGACTTCGTACTGGTCTGAAATTGTGAAGATTCCGCGATCGAACGCCCAATGTGCCGACTTCGACAATGCGATGCCGTTTCGCGGATCGTCTGTGCCACGGACTTCTTTGCCAATGATATGCGCGCCGTCAGCCTCTACGTGCCGCGGCGAGTGAAATTTCTGTCCGGTCACAGCGCACGTGTGTCCGTAGTTCGCCAGCACGATTGAGCGAAATGCAGCGTCGCGCTTCTGACGCGAAATCCGGTACACGGCACGATCCTCAGCGGCGAAGGGGACCCACTCCTCAAGAGATTCCAGACGCAGCGCAGTCTCAATAAGATCATCCGACAGGCCGATACCGAGAAACGCGCTCACTTCGCTCCACTCGAGGCCGCGAATTCGGAACAGATTCGTTCCCACTTCAAAGTTTTCGACAAATCCGAGGCCCAGCAATCGATGTCGCGAACCCTCGACACTCGTTTTATCCGACACCTGCCGCACAACCAAAATCGGTTGGTGATCTGTCATGCTCCGAACAAGGGCAGCATTGACTCCGATACCCATGGCTCCTTCCTTCGGGCTGTAATTCAGCCACCATGTCCGATCTGGATTATGAAATACCTGGTCATGGTATTGGCTTTTCAGCATCGACGAAATGCTGAGCGGATATACAGACCACGCCGGCTTGAATATCCCCTCGATCAGATGATGAACACGCTCGAGGCCCGCAACAGAGTTCGATGTCCGCTGAAAGAACGCAGCCGGTTGAACGGTGCCGAAGTACGGCACCAGCGCGCGAAAGATCCTGAGCCGTTCGGGACTGTCAGAGTTCACAGGGTCAGGCGGGGACGCCATTGAACGTCAGTGAACAAATTTAGTTAGCGTAATGCAATCCTTACCGAAACGCGCCGACAGAGCGGCGCGGCACCGCGCGGCGTGGCCCGCACCGGCGTCTTGGGCAAAATTGTGGCGTGAGTCCACAGGAGCTGATCGCGGAGACGGAGACGCACGGCATTCACTGAGTTGAGGGGCGCTTCCAGCCGCATTCGAAAATCAAACTGTTAGCGTCAAAAGAACGTGCGAAGCGTCAGCGTCATTGGATGGCTCCTCCATGCAGTGGGATAACTTGAACCCGCATTTTTGCAGGACGCGGATCGAGGCCACGTTATGCTTCGCCATCCCCGCGTAAAGCGGCCGGGTCTGTTCCAGGCAGAGGAAAGCGGTGAGCGCCTCGGTGGCCACGCCGCGGCCCCAAAAGGCGCGGTCGATCCAATAGCCGACCTCTCGCTTCCCTTCCGCCGTCCAACTGCCAATGTTTCCGGCTACTTCACCGTCAACGAGCACCGTCTTTTTCAGAAGCGAGTCGTCGGCCAGAAGCTTCGCCCAATGCTGGTCGAACGCAGTCCGGTCGCGCGAATTGAATGCGACCATCGCCACTGCGATCGGATCGCGTTGGTGCTCGAAGAACAGCAGCAGGTCGTTCTCTTCGACATCCCGCAATTGGATCTTTGGCTTCATCGGGGTCGGTGATGCTATACCTGAATCAGGAGCGCTTCGACAAGGGGCCGGTGTCAGACCAGTGTCTTCGAAGCAGCCATGGAAATTGATTCGTTCGCATCCCGCTCTCTCACCCTCGCCCCTCGGGTTCTGCGATCTATGTCGCGGCCGCCCAGCGCGCTCCATTGTCTTTCGGCAGCTCCCGCTGCGCTCAACCGCTACCCTTGCGGCCACACCGGACATGTCGCTCATCCCGGTCGCTCCATTCATCACTCAAGCGGCGCGACAAGTACTCTTTAAGGTAAGGCGATGGAAATTCACCAACTGAGGTACTTTGTCGCTGTGGCGGAGGAGAGCAGCTTTTCGCAGGCGGCGCAGCGGGAGCATGTGTCCCAGCCGTCGCTCAGCCAGCAGATCCATAAGCTGGAAGAGGAATTGAATCAGCAGTTGTTCGATCGGCTCCCGCGCTCGGTGGTCCTGACGGCGGCAGGCAGGTGTTTGTTGCCGTACGCGAGAGTCGTTTTGACGGCGATCGCCGACGGGGGACGCGCGGTGACGGCGCTGGAAGCGGAGGTCGCGGGCCGGCTGGCGGTCGGCGCTATTCCGTCGATCGCACTCTATATCCTGCCGCAGTTGATCGGAAGATTTCAGCACGCGTATCCGAAGGTGACCTTTGAGATATTCGAGGACACGACGGGCAAGCTGGCCCAGCGCCTTGAGGACGGGACGCTCGACCTGGTGATCGCGTCGGGCACGGACGAGAGCCCGAACCTGGTGCGCCATTCGCTCGGCCGGGAAGCGCTTCTCTTGCTGGTCCCGGAGAAGCATCTGTTTGCGCGCCGGAAGAACGTCCGATGGAGCGATCTTGGGAACGAGAAGTTCCTTCTTCTGCATGATGAGCATTCGCTTTCGATCCACGTGCGCCAGCTCCTGGCAGCCAATGATCTGAAACCGGAGCTGGTCCTGCGGGGCGCTCAGCTGGTGACAATCGCGAGAATGGTAGCAGCCGGGCTGGGCATAACGGTCATCCCGGAGATGATGGCTGCGACCGAGTTCGTGAAAGACTGTGTCGCAGTGCCTTTCGCGAAGCCCGTGCCAACGCGAGAGCTGACTTTATTGCGGAACCCGCTCCGGGCTGAAAGCAATGCAGCCGCGGCGTTCCGTGAGGAAGCCGCGGCCGTGTTTGACTTGCAACCGCCCGTTGCTCGTGCGCTACCCTCGCGCATTTGACCATCTATCCGCCGGCATCCCTGCACGGCGTGTTCTCCGGCAACCTTTGCCGATCCGTAAGGCCAGCGAAGGCTAACCTGCCATTTTACAGGTTCACCCTCATGGCATGGACCATCGAGAGGATGGACCAGGTGGAGGTCAGAACGATCACTGCGAAAAGAGCGAACTCGGCGGCGACGCTCGGCCGCTCGCGCTGCGCGAAGCGCTCGCCCATAAAGCGAAAGGCGCGCAGGCGCATGGAGGTGCTCGAATAAGGCAGCTGACCGTTTCGACCGTTGCTGCTTGTTAGTAATGTTTGCATGCCTAACAAGAAAGCAGGCTGCGCGCTCTGATTAATACTTAATGCCACTGGCTGTGATAGGCGGCGCCTATGCGGAGGACGGAAGTCGGAAGTCGCAAGTCAGAAGTCGGAGATCGGCGGCAACTTAAGCAGCGCTCGCGGACACCAGCTCCTGGCGAGCGGAGGACAGCTCCGTGATCTGCTGCATGGCGGCGGCGAGAGAGGTGACGGTTTCGTCGGCGCCGGAATCGTGAAGGCGCTTTGTCGCTTCGGCGACGCGTTCGGTGGCGCCCCAGAGGCCGACGATGATTTTGAGCGTGGGGAAACGGGCGCGCAGTTTGGTGCAGAGAAAACGGGCGTGAATCACGGTGGACGGGGCGACGACGGAAACACAGGCCACGTCGGAACGATCGGCTTCGAGTCGATCGAGCAACTCGCTCGCGGGAAGTGTGGCGGAGGCGTTGTGCACCTCGAAGCTTTGCTCGCGAAGTAACTGGGTGAGCATCGCGCCGGCGAACTCATCGCGTTCGGCACGGGCCGGCACGCAATAAATGCGGCATGTTGGCGCGGGCGGCGTGTTCGGGCTGTGCGCGATCTCTATCTGCTCCGCTTTTATCTGGTCCGAGGCTGCGGGTCGCATCGCGAGATCGTCCAGGATAACGCGCAGACTTTCGCGAACGTCGGCGAGCTGCTCCGGGTCGAGGCGGCCGTCGCGGGCGTCGGTTTCGGCGGAAGTGATGACCGGCACCAGCACCGAATCGTAGAGCGCGGCGAGCGAGTTCTCTTTCAGATAATCGTCGACGAGCTCGGTCTCGTCCTGCTCGCCCGCGGTGAGCAGGCGGTGATAGCAATCTTCGGCGGGCGTGAGCGGTTCCTCATCGCTCAGGAGCACGCTCAGAAATGAGAGCCGCGGAATATGCCGGCCCATGACGACCAGGCAAACGGTAAGAGGAGTGGCGAGGACCAGACCGAGCGGACCCCAGAGCCATGTCCAAAACACAGCGGCGACAATGAGCGCCATCGACGAAACACCGGTGTGCTTCCCGTAAAGCAGCGGCTCGAGGACATTATTTAGGATCAACTCGATCCCGCCAAAAAGCGCGACAGTTAACACTGGCATCGTCCAACCGGGCGAGATCGCGAGCGCTAGCAAGGTCGGAAGAATGGTCGCCACCCATGGGCCGATGTAGGGGATAAATCGCAGGACGATACTGAGCGCGCCCCACAGGGCGGCGTTCGGCACCCCGATGAAGTAGAGCCCGATCGTGATGCAGACGCCGTAGGTCACGTTCACAAGCAACTGCATTCGCAGGTAGCGCGAGACGCGGTCCGAAGCGTCGTCCATGGCGCGAGTGGTCGCGCCAATGCGACCCTGGCCGACAAGCCGGATGAGGCGATTGCGCAGATCTTCGCGTTGAAAAAGCATGCAGATGACAAGCACGAGCACCAGCGCCGCGGTGCCGAGGGGCCCGAGCAGCGGCGTAATAATGGTTTGCACCAGCTCGAAGGGATTACCTTTCGAGGTCTCGACCATTTTTACCGCGACCGTTTGGGGCAGCGGATTAGGCGGCGACGCGACTGCGGTCTCGGGCTTGCCCGGCTCCTTCGTGATGACGGGAGTGTCGGGCGCCGATCCACCGGGCAGCTCTTTTTTCAGTTCATCGACCGTCTCGGATAATTTCGTGAACGTCCCGCCTTTCGGGGTGCGAAACGCATGGAGCTTCGCCACGATGTTGCCTTTGTATTCGGGCAGCTTCGTGGCTAGGTCGACCAGCTGGCGGGTGAGGATCCAGCCTGCCCCGCCGGTCGCGGAGAAAATTAGCGCCACCACCAGCAACACCGCGACGATGCGCCCGAGCCAGCGCTCCAGCCGCGTCACCAGCGGGGAAAGAAGAAATGTCAGCAACGCCGAGAGGGCGAGCGGAATGAGGAGGTCGCGCCCGAAATAAAGCGCGGCAATGACAAACGCCGTGAGCGCAACAGTCCACAGGCCGACCAGAGCATCTGTCGCCGCGATTCTAGGTTTTGGTGCTGGCATGAAACAGACGCGTAGCGCCGGCGGATTGAAAAATCAACGCGCGATCCGACCGCACACGTTCAGTCCACTACGACCAATCACCAAGCGCTTCTTTGTGGGAGACTCCGCCGCCGTCACGGGCCTGTGCACTTAACCGATCCGCGCGGCCGCTTCTATTCGGCCCGCGACTGCCGGATCAACCAGCCTTCTCCTAGGTCAGGAGAAAGGTGATCTGCGAGGTCTTCCCCTCTTCGTCGGAGGTCCTCCCATTCCTGTTTCATTCCCGCCGGCAAGCGGGGTGCTGGTAATCCGGTTTAGGATCTGGCCTTTCGGACCTTGTCTCGCCGGTCAGGATCATAACGCCGTCTATACGAGCGCCGTGCAAATGTGCAGAGCGCGCCGATCTTCTCGATGCTGTGAGGGAGGTGAGAACGCATACGCAAGCCGTAAGTCGAACCAGAAATAGAGAGTAGCGCGAGAGGTTTGACCAAAGGGCTTGCGAAAAGCATCCGTTAGGGTGTGCACTCCAATTCATCTAGTATTTTAAGAAGGATCATTGCGCTGAGCGGCGCACTTGTGTGGATCTCGTCCGCCATGTTAGCGACGGCCGAAGGAAAGGAACCCACGCTCGCCGAGGCCAAGGCGGCTTTTGCCAAAGCGGACCGTGCGCTCAACGAAGCGTGGAACGCGGCAAAGAACGAGGAGCCGCATCACCTGCTGGGGCTCTTGACGCTCCGCCAGCGGGAGTGGCTCGAATATCGCGACAGCACGGCGCGCGAGGCGAGCAAGCAGGCAGGCCAGAAAGAAAGCAAACAATCGGCTGTCTATTTCAGCACGGCGGCTGAGCTGATGGAGACCCGATCGCGATGGTTGCACGGCCGAGCACGGCCTGCCGAAGACACCCTTACGGGCCTGTGGATCGATGCCTACGGCGGGACGCTGCGAATCGTGCAGCAGGAGAAGCGGCTGTTGTTCGTGTTCGACGTAGTGCGGGGGCCGACCTTTCATTCCGGTGCGCTCG
>JALYIN010000175.1 GCA_030775765.1 Verrucomicrobiota bacterium | reverse complement strand
CGTGCCACGAATCTCGACTGTCCCATAATTGAAAAGCCGGCCGAGCATGCTCTGGAACACCGCGACCGATTCGATCTTCGAGATAAACATCTCGAAGGTGTGGCGCTGGATGAAACCGACCTTGATGAGGACGCGCCGATCGGTGATGACCAGCTCGCTTGTCTTCACGGTCACCGCTGCGGAGAGCAGAATGCCGGCGGGGAGGACGAGAAGCAGCCAGGCCCAATAAAAATCGCGCCAGGCAGCGAACATCGCGATCGGCACGGTAACGATAAGAGAGAGCACGGCGCCGATGACGGAACTGCTCAACGCCATCCAATGGATCGTTGTCTGGTGCAGCGGACGTTCGTTTGGCTGCAGGGTCGCGGTGGTGTACGGGCCGAGGCGTTCCGTGGGCGCGATGGGCGCGGCTTGGGGAAGTTTCGCTGCCGCCACTGGCGCCGGTATCGGTGGCGGAGATGATGGCTGGCGGTAGCTGGTCGCAAATTGGGGAAAAGCGGAGAGCGGCGCGCATTCGGTCGCGCCGTCCGCAAGGCCGAGGTCCGAAAGCGCGAGCGTGCCGGCCATAAGGCGGGTTCTCACCTCGACCTCGGAGTAGGGACCGAGATCGCGGCCGTCGCGGCGAATCATGAATTCCATGGTGCATCTTGAAATAATCGCGCTGCCCGTGATGTAAAGCGATTGCCGCGAGGAGGAGATGCTTGACGCGAAACCGGCGCTCGCTCTTGTGCTGCGCCATGTTGTTTCGATCCGGTCTCGTTCCGCTTCGTTTGGCTGTCGCGTTTTTCCTCGGGCGGACCCTGGCGGGCTGCTGGAAGAAGCGGGGAGACGCCATTCTCGTGGCGAAGGAGCATATCGCTGTTGCTGAGAACAAGCCTTCTCCCTCGCACCATCGCCGGTCAACGAGAAGCCCGTGGATCGCAAGATGGCCCGGGACGAAATCGACGAGATGACCTACGACGTAGCGATAGCGGGACTCGGCGGAATGGGCAGCGCGATTGCGGCGCATTGCGCGGCGCGAGGCGCGTCCGTGATTGGGCTGGAGCAATACGGGCCGGCGCATGATCGCGGTTCATCCCACGGGAAAAGCCGGATGATCCGGAAGGCTTACTTCGAAGATGAGGCTTACGTCCCGCTGGTCCTGCGCAGCTATGAATTATGGCGCGCACTCGAGCGGGAAACGGGCGACCAACTGTTACGCATCACGGGTGTCCTCTCGGGAGGTGAAGAGAACAGCGAGATCATTTCGGGAACGAAGCGGGCCGCCGCGCAACACGACCTTTCCATCGAACTCCTGAGCAGGGAGCAGGTGGGCAAGCGTTATCCCGGCGTGAAGTTGTTGGAAAACGAAGTCGCCCTATTCGAGCCGGACGGCGGCGTTCTTGATCCCGAGGGCGCGGTCCGCGCGCACTTGAAAGCAGCGCGGACGGCAGGAGCGGAGCTGCGTTTTGAAACAGCAATGCGAAGCTGGGAGTCGAACGGCGACGACGCCCAGCTTCAATTGGCGGATGGCTCACGTCTCTCGGCCAGAACACTCATCCTGTCGTTAGGCCCGTGGTTCAAGCAAACGCTCGAAGCGCTCGGAGTTACTCTCCGCGTGCAACGAAATGTGCAGGCTTGGTTTTCGCCGAGCACAAATCATTATGACGCCGATCGTTTCCCGGCATTCCTTCTGGACCGGATGGGATTGCCGGCGCCCCTCTACGGCTTCCCCGATTTTGGGGACGGCCTCAAGGTGGCCTTTCATGGCCTTGGCCAGATAACGACAGCGGAGGAAATCGATCGCGGCGTGGACATGGCTCTCGATGTGTCGCCGATCGCCCTGGAACTTGAGCGATGGATGCCCGGCGGAGCCGCTACTTTCCGCGAAGCAACGCCGTGCATGTACAGCCTGACGCCGGATGGCAACTTCGTGATCGATCGTCATCCGGCCCATCCCAACGTCGTCTTGTGCGGCGGTTTCTCGGGACACGGCTTCAAGTTCGCGCCGGTCATCGGAGAAATTGCGGCGGACCTTTCGTTGGACGGCGGATCGCGCCATGACATCGATTTTCTTTCCCTGAAAAGGTTTGCGGCCCAGGGGGCCGAGCCATTGAATCCATGAGCCGCGTGCACCCAATTCCGCCGCTTCGATTAAACACGGTGAAAAATAAAATCCTCATTGCCCTCGCAATGGCCGCACTCTGTTTGGCCCCGCGTCCGGTCCAGGCCGGTTCGCTCGGCGATTTTTTCAAGGCGCTGGGAAACTCCATCGCTCATCCGGGGCAGAAGCCGAAGCCGAAGACGCCGTCGCCGCTAAACAAGCGGCCGAAGACGAAAGGCTCGGAACAAAACGCGGCGGATTATCCTCCTTCGCCGACCGCTACACCGCCGCAGACGCCTACTCCGACCGCCACGCTTAGCCAGCCGCAAGTCCGCCCCGCTTCCGCGCCACCGCAAGATCGGAAATCAAAGCGCGATATTCCCTATGCCATCCCCGTTCCGAACAAGCCGGGCTTTGTCACCAGCCCGTACTCACCGAAGTCCGGATACGTCGACGTGCGCGGTTTTCCCAGCGGCACCGAAGTGAAAGATCCGTATTCAGGAAAAATCTTCCTGACGCCTTAGAATCGAAGTCAGGGTGCGATGGCGCTCACGACAAAGTTATCGAAGCGGACATCCATGGGTTCGCTTTTTGGCTGGGTGGTCACAGCCAGTCCCACGAGGCCACCCGAGAATGAAGTGTCTGTCGTCTCCAGTAGCTTCTCGCCATTGACGTAGAAGGTAAGCTTGCCGCCGGCGCAATCGGCGCGCAGACGATTGGTCCCGTTGCCGGACTTGATCGCCTTCGAGCCGCGGCCGGTAGCGACCGCGTCCCAGAGAGTGGGGCTCGTCCGCTTGAGCACAGCGAAGAAACCATCGGCGCGGATCGCAAAGATGTAGGCTTGGCTGACCGTGTTTTCATTCGCTTGGGCGCGGCACAGGAT
>JALYIN010000174.1 GCA_030775765.1 Verrucomicrobiota bacterium | reverse complement strand
TGGCAAACTCGCCTCCGCGTTGCCGACCCAGGCGATCGTGGACGTGGGCGGCGTCGGCTACGAAGTTTTCATCCCGCTCTCAAGCTACGACAAATTGCCCGCCGCCGGACAACCGGTCCACATCCTGACTCATCTGCACGTCCGGGAAGATGCGCACATCCTCTACGGCTTCATGACCCCCGCCGAGCGCGACCTGTTTCGTTTGCTGGTCAACAACGTCAGTGGCATCGGTCCCAAACTCGCGCTCGCGGTCTTGAGTGGGATGAGCGTGAGCCATTTCAAAAGCGCCGTCGTCAATGCCGACATTGCGTCGCTCTCGAAGATCAGCGGACTCGGGAAGAAAACGGCGGAGCGAATCGTGCTGGAACTCAAAGACAAACTCGGCGTCGTCGCCGCTTGGGAAGCAGCTAGCGCCGAGCACGCGCCGACCCCCGAGCAAAGCCAGGCGAACGAAGCCGTCCTCGCGCTCATCGCTCTCGGCTACAAACAAGTCGATGCGCACAAGACGGTGCGCGATTTGCAGGAACGGGAGCCGGGAATCAAATCGGCCGAAGAGTTAGTGAAAAGCGCGCTGAAAAAAATGGCAGCCGGCCGATGAAGCTCCAAGCTCGAAAGAAGCTCCAAGCTTCAAAAAAGGGGCGACTCCCACTTTGATGTTTGGAATTTGAAGTTTCTCTGGAGCTTGGAGCTTGTTGTTTGGAGCTTTAAACCCTGACTCGATGGATCTCTCCGACGTTCGCACCGCTTTTCCCTCCGACGGCCTCTTCGCCGAAAAGGATTTTCTTCTCTCGCCCGATCCTTTTCCAGTCGACGAAAAATTTGCGAAGGAACTCGAGCAGCTCGGCCATCGTCTTTACGTTTTCCAACGCGCCTGCAACGAGCTTTACCAGCGTAGCGTCAAGGGCAAGCAACCGGCCTGGATCGCGCAATATGTTGATGCGGGAAAACCTCCGGAACTGATTGAACTCTCACGCGAGAAACAATTCCGAGAAAATGTTCCTCTGGTCATCCGCCCGGACCTGATCCTCACCGAAGTCGGCTACACCATCGCCGAGATCGATTCGGTGCCAGGGGGAATTGGCCTGACCGCCTGGCTGAATCAAACGTATGCCGCGCTTCGTCGCGATGTTGTCGGCGGCAGCGACGCGATGCTTGAGGGTTTCCGCGGTTTGCTGCCTGATGGCGGCGACATTGTGATTTCTGAGGAAGCGTCGACCTACCGCCCGGAAATGAATTGGGTCGCCGCGCAGTTGAACCAAAAACATACAGATTTGAAATGGCTCGTCGCCGCTGCGGAAACCTACGAAGCGGCGCCCGGCCGAAATGTCTACCGCTTCTTCGAGCTGTTCGATCTGCCGAATCTCCCGCGCATCTCCGCGCTTCTTGCCGCGGTGCGCAGCGGCGCCATCCGAATCACACCGCCGATCAAGCCGTTCCTCGAGGAGAAGATGTGGTTCGCACTTTTCTGGATGCAACCGCTCCGAGAATTTTGGCGGCGTGAGCTGGGCGAAAAATATTTCCTGAAACTGCAGGAAGTCATTCCCTACAGTTGGCCGCTCGACCCAACTCCTTTGCCGCAGCACGCCGTGATTCCGCGCCTCGAAATTCATGATTGGCGCGAGGCCGCGAAGCTCAGCCAGAAAGAACGAGACCTTCTCATTAAGGTGAGCGGCTTCTCTCCGCTGGGGTGGGGGAGCCGCGGCATCGTCGTCGGCTCCGATGTTCCCCAGGTGGAATGGGAAGCTGCTCTCGAACAGGCCCTCTCCGAGTTTCCGACCACGCCGCGCATCATGCAGCGTTTCCACAAAGCGCGCTTGATCGATCATCGTTACTGGGACAACGAAACCGGCGAAGTGACGACGATGCGCGGGCGAGTCCGGCTCTGTCCCTATTATTTCGTCGAGAACGGAAAGGCGAAACTCGGTGGCGCGCTCGCCACGGTCGTGCCCGCGGACAAGAAATTATTGCACGGCATGCGCGGCGCGATCCTCGCGCCGGCCGGCAAGGTTGAGGCCTAACGAATGAAAATCCGGCTCCTTCTTTTCGTGGTGGTTCTGTGTGGGCGGAGCATTCTCGCCGCCGAGGACAACCACACCGGGTTTCGGGTCGTCCAGGAAAAAACCAGCGACGGCGCCACCCTGATCATGAAAAGTGATTACTGCTCCGAGTTCACGGTCACGCTCGAGGCGAACCTGAAAAACATGACGCCCTCGCGACCTGTCCCTTTCACGGTGGATGCAGCGGGGCGCACTTCGTTCGTGCTGGCTCGCTTTAAGGTGACGGACAGGACGAGGGCTTGGAGCTACGACTACCATTACTACTGGGAATACGGCGGGCGGCGGAACTCGACGACGAACGATGTGGACTACGCGATGCCGTTCGGGCCGGGCCGTTATGTGGTTATGCAGGGTCCGCGCGGCACGTTCAGTCACTTCGCCGGTTCCGGCAGTGAGAACGCGGTTGACTGGGACGTGCCGGAAGGGACCATCATCTGTGCGGCGCGCGAAGGGCGGGTTGTCGGAGTGCGCGACGATTCCAAAGTGAGCGGTACGGACCCGAAGTTTAAGCCGCTCGGCAACTACGTGATCATCAAGCACGCCGATGGAACCTTCGCCGATTACCACCATCTCCAGACCGACGGCGCGATGGTGAAAATCGGGGAGGAGGTAAAGACCGGGCAACCGATCGGCCTCTCGGGCAGCACCGGCTTCGCCAGCAAACCGCATCTGCATTTCATGGTGTTCCAGGCGATCGATGGAAAGAAAGTGCTGAGCCTGCCGTTCCGTTTGAAGACGGATCACGGGACCTTCACCGATTTCATCCGCGGCCAGTCCTATTGATTCTTCTGTAGCCGCTTCGCTGTGCGAAGCGTGGGAGCGGTCGACGCTCCTCTCACGCCGCCCACCAGGGCGGCGGCTACAGTTAGATCCCGATCTGGAGCTCGGGGATGGAGGATCCGTTCTCGAAGAGCAGCTCCCGATGTGCGGCGGCATCCAGCAGCTCCAATTTCCGGATCTGGATGGGCGACGCGCGCGCGAAGACAAAATCCTCGTGCCAGACATGGCGTGGATCGCTGAATGCGTCCGGGCCCGTCACGCCGCCCAGGTGTTCGCTCCGGCCCAGCGCAATGTGCGGTCCCGCCTTTTCATCCTCCAAAACATTTCCCCACACCCGCGCCTTCGGATTACAGCCGAGCCCAAGCTCGGCGATGTTGCGCCGGGCGGGATCGGCGAAGAGGAAGTCACGCATTTTTCGCGACGCCGCCGTATCGCCGAGGACTTCCTCGACCCGGTTTCGATTCACCCGCAACCGGACGATCTCGTTCTCGTAGGGAAGAGGCAGGATACCACTCGTTAGGCTGGGAGAGTCCCGCTCGCCTTCGTACGGAACGATGAACGCTTCCCCGCTCGGCAAATTGATCAGGCGCGGCGGCGGTGTATCGCGATGCAGGTAGCCGTCGTCCGCTTCCGCGACGCGAAACCGGAAATCGAGAACGAACTGGTCTCCGTTGGAAAACTCGATCTCCGCCGTCTGCGATTGGGCCAGGCGTTTACGCAAGCGCTCGCAAGAACGCGCCACCTGCGTGTAATCCGCCGCCAGCGCGGTCGATTCCATTTCCGGCGCGACTTTCGGCATCGAGGCCGTGCGCAATTCCGGAAAACGTTTCGCCCATCCGATCAGCGGCGCCGTTGCGGAGAACTCCGTCATCGCGAGGAGCAGCGTCGTGCGCGCGCCAATTTCCTCCAGCACAACGGAGGCGCCGGACTGCATCCCGTTCGCCGGCAGCTGCCCGTTGTTCATTCCCGTCGCCTTGAAGGTGATGAGCGGCAAAACGTCAAACCCACGTTCTGCGGCAAACTCGGCAAGCGCCGCATGCCAACGCTCCGCCATCGCGCGACGCGCCTGCCACGGGCCGTTCTCGCGCAGGTCGCCGTGCGGCAAGTCCACGAAGACCGCCGCCGTTTCTCCCGGCTGTGGATCGAACACGTCGATGAAAAGTTTGCGAAGGTTCACGCCTCATCCTGACAAAAAAACCGCCGTCCACGCGAATCATTCTTCGCGCCGAACGGCGGTTAATTTGAAACTGCAGGCCTTACCAGATATTCACTCGCTCGGTTGCCGGGCGAACCATGGCGGAACCATCAGGGATATTGAATGCCTTCTGGAATTCATCGAAGTTCGAGAGCGGGACAACCGTGCGGAAGCGGCCCGGCGAATGCGGGTCGGTGTTGAGCCGCAGCTTCAAATCTTCATCGCGTTGCGTGTTGCGCCATATTTGGGCGTAACCGAGGAAGAATCGTTGTTCCGGCGTGAATCCGTCGATGGTCGGCTGTGGACCTTTCTTCGCGATCGCTTTCTTAAAGGC
>JALYIN010000173.1 GCA_030775765.1 Verrucomicrobiota bacterium | reverse complement strand
TCCTACGACAGTCCGCGCGGCGGCCGCGTGCCCGCAACTTTGGTTCTCCCGCCGGGCAAAGGTCCGTTCGCCGGAGTTCTGTTGGGCCATTGGATGATGCCGCGATCGCCGGTGGCGAACCGAAAAGAGTTTCTCGAAGAGGCCCTGTTCCTCGCTCGTTCCGGTGCCGTCTCGCTCTTAACCGATGCTCCCATGGTCCGGCCCGGTTATCTCCCCGAGAAAGACCAGTTGAAGAGCGAGATTCAGAATGCCGAGGCGTCGCGCCAGCAGGTCATCGATTTTCGCCGCGGCGTGGACCTGCTGATCGCGCGGGGCGACGTGGATCCCGCGCGGCTGGCCTTCGTCGGCCACAGTTATAACGCGCACACCGGCGGTCTTCTCGCCGGCGTTGAAAAACGAATCGGCTCCTTTGTTTTGATGGCCGGCGTTTTCGCGGACGAGGAATACGTCTTCGAGTCCAATACGCCGGCGATCGCGGAATTCCGAAAACGAATTGGCGAAGAAGCGCTCCGCGATTTCTTCCGGCAGTACGCGTTCGACGATCCGGTCTATTTCATCGTGCACAGCGCGCCAGCGGCTGTGTTCTTGCAGTTTGGGCGCGATGACACGCCAATCCCGGAGCCGATGGCCCGCAGTTACTTTGAGCGTTTCTCCGAGCCGAAGAAAATTGAATTCTACAAAGCCGGCCACGCCCTCAACGCCGAGGCCCGGAAGGGCCGCGTCCAATGGCTGGCCGAACGATTGAAGCTCTCGCCTGTCGATCCGGAAGCGATCGAGCGCATTCCCGATCTGGGGAAGGAAGAGAAAGAGGAGAAGGATTAGCCAGCGATGATTTCCTGGACCGCCGCGTATTTCTGGTTGATTCCGCTCATGCCCCTGGCGGCTTCCTTGCTGATTCTGAGCCTTGCGAGTAAGCGGCGCTCGGCTGCATTCGCACTCGCTCTTGTCGGCCAGGTTGCCGCGCTCTTCATCTCGGTCGCGGCGTTCGCCTGGACATTGCAAACGCCGGGAACGCGCGCGATTCAGAATTTCACCTGGTTCACGTTTGGTGACCAGGCGTTGCGACTTGGTTGCGTGCTCGATCCGCTCGCGGCGGCCATGCTTGTCATGATCACGCTGGTCAGCCTTTGCATTTTCGTTTTCAGCAAAGGCTACATGGCGGGGGACAAGGATTTCTCCCGGTTCTTTGCCTACCTCTCGTTTTTCTCGGCGGCGATGCTTGGCGTCGTCATCGCCAACAGCCTTCTGCTGCTCTTCGTTTGCTGGGAGTTGGTCGGCCTCGCCTCCTATCTGTTGATCGGCTTCTGGATTCACAAACCGAGCGCGGCGGCGGCGGCGAAAAAGGCTTTCATCACGACAAGAATTGGCGACCTCGGATTTTTCCTCGGGCTGTTGTGGCTCTATCACGACGCCGGGACGCTTCTCTTTTACGACAACGGCCACGGTTGCCTCGAGGCGGCCGGACTTCTCGCCATCGGCTCGAGCGCGACCTTTATCGCGCTGTTGATTTTCTCGGGCGCGGTCGGCAAGTCCGGGCAGTTCCCGCTGCACGTCTGGTTGCCGGACGCGATGGAGGGACCGACGCCAGTCAGCGCGCTCATCCATGCCGCGACGATGGTAGCCGCGGGTGTATTCCTTGTCGCGCGCGTCTATCCGATCTTCTCGTTAGGTGCTGTCGATAGCGTTACCCCATCGCTCACGGTCGTGGTATGGGTCGGCGTCGTCACCGCGCTGATGGCGTCACTGATTGCGATCGCGCAGGTCGACATCAAACGCGTCCTGGCTTACTCCACCGTCTCTCAGCTTGGGCTGATGATGGTTTCGCTCGGCGTCGGCGGGGTGGCGGCGGGCATCATGCACCTGCTCGCGCACGGATTTTTCAAGGCGCTGTTGTTCCTCGGTTCCGGCTCCGTCATTCACGCTTCGCATCACGAACAGGACATTCGGAAGATGGGCGGCCTCCGAAAACTGATGCCGGTAACTTTTGTGACCTACGCGATCGGCATGATGGCACTCAGCGGCGTGCCCCTGTTTTTCGCCGGCGCGTGGACGAAGGAGGAAGTCCTGCACGCCACGGCGCATTGGCCGAAATCGCCGGTGCCTTATTACCTGATGCTCCTCGGGGTCGTCCTGACCGCGCTCTACATGACGCGACAGATGATTTATGTTTTCTATGGCAACCGGCGCGCCTCGGAGCCCGCGCACGAAACTCCGCCGGTGATGACGCGGCCGCTGAT
>JALYIN010000172.1 GCA_030775765.1 Verrucomicrobiota bacterium | reverse complement strand
TGAAAATTTCCTGCAACAAGTCGTCGGCTTCGGCCTCGTTGTGAATGACGCGAAGAATGAGCGCCTTGATGATGCCGTTATAGCGGTCGTAGAGGGCGGAGAGTGCTTCGGGATCTTCCGCCTGGATGCCGTGCATCAATTCGAGGTCGGTCGGCGCGCCCGGTTCGAGAATGGGCGCCGCCGCCGGCAGGCGGACGTCGCGCGTCTCGCCTGCTTCGTCCGGCGCGCCCGTCGTCGCGGAAAAATCTATCGCCATGAAGAGAGGAGATTTAGCGGCAACTGCCCGCGCCGTCCAACGATTTGGGACGATCTGCAAAAAAAGACTACCTAATTTCCCGGGCGCCGAATCGGCGTCCCGGAAAAGGTATTGCTCTTGACCCGGCGGACGCGCGCACGCTAGCGTCAACTGGAAGGAATTTTTCCAGGAGAAACCACCTACATGCGCTCATTTGTTCTCGCGATTACGCTGCTGGCCACCCCGGCGATAGTTCGCGCGCAGGACGCCGCTTCGACCCCGTTCCAGCCCAGGACGCCTGTTCTCTCCGAAGAGACGCCGACGCCCACGGCCAAGCCGAAGACCACGCCGGCCCCAACCGCGAAACCGTCTCCGAGCGCGACGATCAAAGCGCTCGCCAGCGCTACACCGGAGCCGGTCGAGAGTGCTACCCCTTCGCCTGCGCCTGGCGAACCAGAGACCCTCACCCTGGCCCCGCCGGCACCGCTTGAAAGTTCGACGCCGATCATCGTCGCCTCGCCAATCCCAACGCCGCGCGTCGTTCCAACGGCGGCTGCGGCTGCTTCGTCCAGCGCGAAACCACCGATCACTTACCCGACGGTAAAGCCACTCTCGACTTCTACCTCCAAGCCGACGGCTTCCTCGACGGCGCGTCCGGGGGCAACCTTGACACCGCGGCCGGTCTCAATTCCTTCTGCGACCGCCGCGCCCAAACCATCCGCTACTGCCACGGCTACATCGACGCCGAAACCGGCTCCGACCGCGACTGCCACGGCCAATCCTTCGCCGACTCCGACGCCGAAGCCGAGCCCGACGCCAAAACCAACTCCGACTCCAACGCCCAAACCGAGTCCGACTCCGACGCCAAAACCGACTCCTAGTCCCAAGCCGTCGCCAACTCCGAAGCCCAGCCCCACTCCCACCGAGCCTCCTGCGCCGGATGATCCGATGACGGCGAACATCAAGGACCTGGAATCTCGCTGGGAAGCGTCACTCCTGAGTCACGACACCGCGGCGATCGAGAAAATGGTCGCCGACGATTTCGTCGGCACTTCTTCCAGCGGGAAGACCGGCAACAAAACGACGTTGCTGGCGGAAGCGAAACGCGACACGAGCACTTACACCTCTGCGGTTTCGAGCGACATGACGGTGCGGATGTACGGACCGAACGTTGCCGTCGTTACCGGCATCGCCAAGGAAACCGGCAAGTCGAAAGGCGGCAAGACGTTCTCACACAGCTATCGCTTTACCGATACCTGGGTGGAACGGAACGGCGAATGGCAGTGCGTCGCCGCGCATGCCATGGCGTTGCCGAAGAAGTAGCGCAAGAACTGGAGCCGGCACGCCCTCGAGCGGGAAGGCGTAACGCGCCGCTGCACCCCAACGGCCTGGAGGCAGGCCGTCTTCCATTCCAAGATCGATTGCGCCGCCGTGATTGTTGCGCCAACTGTGTAGCCTCATGTCGAATGCCTCGCAGGATCCGGCCGTGGACGCGCTTTGGTACAAAGACGCCGTCATCTACGAGCTGCACGTCAAAACATTTCACGATAGCGATGGCGACGGCATTGGTGACTTCCGCGGGCTGATCGAGAAGCTCGATTACCTGCAGGAACTCGGCGTCACCGCCCTCTGGCTTCTTCCGTTTTATCCGTCCCCGATGCGCGATGACGGCTACGACATCGCCGATTATTACGACGTGAATCCGAACTTCGGGACGCTCGACGATTTCCGCGCCTTTCTCGCAGCCGCGCATGAACGCGGGCTGCGCGTCATCACCGAGCTGGTGATCAATCACACCTCAGATCAAAACCCGTGGTTCCAGAAATCGCGCCGGGCCGCGCCCGGTTCGCGCGAGCGCGAGATGTATGTCTGGAGCGACACGCCGGAGAAATACAAGGAAGCGCGGATCATCTTCAAGGACTTCGAGACGTCGAACTGGTCGTGGGACCCGGTCGCGAAAGCGTATTACTGGCACCGCTTTTATTCGCATCAGCCCGACTTGAATTTCGATAACCCAGAGGTCCACGAAGCCGTCGAGAAGGTGCTCGATTTTTGGTTGAACATGGGCGTCGACGGGCTCCGGCTCGATGCCGTTCCCTATCTCTACGAACGAGAAGGCACGAGCTGCGAAAACCTGCCCGAGACCCACGAATACCTGGTGAAGCTGCGGGCGCACGTGGACGAGAAGTTCCGCGGCCGCATGTTGCTCGCCGAAGCGAACCAATGGCCCGAGGACGCGGTCGCCTATTTCGGAAAGGGCGATGAGTCGCACATGAATTTCCATTTCCCGCTCATGCCGCGGATGTTCATGGCGCTCCAGATGGAGGACCGGTTTCCGATCATCGACATCCTCGATCAGACGCCGCCGATTCCCGACATCTGCCAGTGGGCGATGTTCCTGCGCAACCACGACGAGCTGACCCTCGAGATGGTGACCGACGAGGAGCGCGATTACATGTGGCGCGTTTACGCGAACGATCCCACCGCGCGCATCAATCTCGGCATTCGCCGCCGGCTCGCGCCGCTTCTCGCGAATAGCCGCCGCAAGATCGAGCTGCTCAACATCCTTCTTTTCTCCATGCCCGGAACGCCGGTCCTTTACTACGGCGACGAGATTGGGATGGGCGACAATTTTTATCTCGGCGATCGCAACGGCTGCCGCACCCCGATGCAATGGAGCCCCGATCGCAACGCCGGTTTCTCGAAGGCGAACCCACAGCAACTCTACCTGCCGATCACGATCGATCCCGAGTATCACTACGAAGCGATTAACGTGGAAAACCAGCAGAAGAACCTTTCGTCGCTTCTCTGGTGGACGCGCCGCGTCATCGCCATGAGGAAAAATTTCCGCGCCTTTTCCCGCGGCACGCTCGAATTTCTTCTCCCGGAAAATAACAAGGTGCTGGCTTTCCTCCGGCGTCAGGAAGATGAGACGATGCTGGTCGTGGTGAATCTGTCGCGTTTCGCGCAGGCGGCAGAGCTCGATCTCTCTCGCTTCAGCGGCTGTTCGCTCATGGAAGTCTTCAGCCAGAATTTTTTCCCGCGGATCAAGAAATCGCCTTACGTCCTTACGCTCGGACCGCACTCCCATTACTGGTTTGTTCTCCGCTCGGAAACGGCCGCTTCGGTGGCCTCGAAAGAGCGCAAGATCCCTATGTTGGATTCCGCTCCGACCGTGGCTGCGCTGCTGGATAACGGGCAGCGGGCGCGAATCGAGCGCGAAGTGTTGCCGCCGTACATTCGTAATTGCCGCTGGTTCGGCGCCAAGGCGCGAACCTTGCGCGACATGCGCATTACCGAGGAGATTCCAATCACGGGAAAGCAAGGTGGTGCGCAAATTTGGTTTGTCGAAATCAGTTACCTCGACGGACCGACGGAGACGTACGCCGTCCCAGTGCAGATCGCGGAAGACGATGCGGCGCGGGCGGTAGAACGCTCCTCGCCGCATGCCGTCATTGCCCGCCTGCACGGCGACGGCGACGCGATTTTACACGACGCGCTTTACGACGAGTCGTTCCGCAAAGAGCTCTTCACCCTGATGACTTCCGCTCAGTCCTCGCGCGGGCAGAAAGGCAATGTCGTCGGCCTAACGAGCAGCGCCTTCAAGAAAACGCGGGGCGTGCCCGCTTCCCATGTGCTCAGCGGAGAGCAAAGTAATTCGTCGATGCTGTTCGATAACAAATTTTTCCTGAAGCTTTTCCGGAAGCTCGAAGATGGCGTGAATCCGGATGTGGAAGTCACGCGTTTCCTGACCGAGCGCGCGCAGTTTCCGAACGTCCCCGCGTTTCTTGGCGCGATCGAGTATCGTCGCACCAAAATCGACCCCACGGTGGTCTGCCTGCTCCAGAGCGCCGTTGCTAATGAAGGCGATGCCTGGACACTCACGCTCGACGCCGTCGGCCGCTATTACGAACGCGTCCTTACCCGCAAAGCCGATCTGCAAAACCAGACCACGCCGCCCGGCCCGCTCCTCGAGGAATTGATCGGCGGAATTTATCCCGAGAAAGCCAAGCTCCTTGGCCAGCGCACCGGCGAGCTCCATCGGGCCCTCGCCGTAAACTCCGACGATCGCGCTTTCGCGCCGGAACAATTCAACGCCATGGCGCAACGCTCCGTTTTCCAAAACATGCGCGCATCGCTTCGTCGCAATTTCGCTTTGCTCGAAAAGAAATTGCCGGCGCTACCCGACGCATTTCGCGACGAAGCCGCGCAGGTCCTGGCCTCGGAAAAGAAAATTCTCGCGCAGGAACAACGCATTCTCGATCGCCGCTCGAACGCCGCCAAGATTCGGATTCACGGCGATTATCATCTCGGGCAGGTGCTCTATACCGGGAAGGATTTCGTCATCCTCGATTTCGAAGGCGAACCCGCCCGGGCCCTGGGCGAACGAAAACTGAAGCGCTCCGCGTTGCGCGACGTCGCCGGCATGATGCGCTCTTTCCAGTACGCGGCCTACAGCGCGCTCTGGCAACCCGCGATGCGCGCCGAAGACGTTCCGTTCCTCGAACGCTGGGCCGATCTCTGGTATCGCCAGATGAGCAGCGTCTTCCTCCAAAGTTATCTCGAAGCCACCGACGGCGCCGCTTTCGTTCCGTCCGACGAAGGCGATTTCGAAATCCTCCTCGAAGCCTATCTCCTCGACAAAGCCGTCTACGAAGTCGGCTACGAGCTGAACAACCGCCCCGATTGGGTCGTCATCCCCATCCGCGGCATCAAACACATTTTGGGCGCGGCATGACCCAGAAAACGATCGCGCTTCGCCAAACCCACGACTACAACCAACCATCCGGAGACCCAATCACATGAACCAACATCTCGACGCCATCGACCGCCAAATCGCCGCGAAGCATCTTCTCACTCATCCCTTCTATCTCGCCTGGACCCGCGGCGAATTAAGCAAGGCCGCGCTCGCCGATTACGCCCGCCAATATTACCATCACGTCGCCGCCTTCCCGACCTACCTGTCCGCCGTGCACGCCGGCTCCGACGACCAGCCCACGCGCCGTCAACTTCTCAACAATCTCATCGACGAAGAAGCCGGTTCGCCGAACCATCCTGAGCTTTGGCTCCAATTCGCCGAAGCCCTCGGCGTTTCGAAAGAAGAGGTCCAGTTCTCCAAAGAATGGAACGAGACGTCGAACCTGATCGGCACCTTCCGTTCCGTTTGCTCCGAAGGCACCACCGCCGAAGGCCTCGCCGCTCTCTACGCCTACGAAAGCCAAATCCCCGCCGTTTGTGAATCGAAGATCAAAGGCCTCGAGGAGAACTACCACCTGACCGCGCCGCGTGATTACGAGTATTTCACCGTCCACGTTGAAGCCGACCGCGCGCATGCCGCCGCCGAACGGGAGATGCTTTCCCAACACGTGAACGACGACAACGCGTCGTCCGCTTCCATCGCCGTCAATCGGGTCCTCGACGCTCTGTGGGAAATGCTTTCCGGCGTCTGCCGGCGCCACGCCATCGCCTGCGCCTGATCATAGCGGAGGATTGCTTCCCAGTCAGAGCTGATGCGGCCGTCAGCGCAGGACCACTTTTGGTCCCTTGAATGCCGCGGCCAACAGGCTTTGGATACGGGCATCGGAGGAAACTATCAAGAATTTGCCGTGGCAGCATCTCCACGCCGCTTGGCTAATGCGCGTTTGCGATGAGCAGCAATCAATCCCGTGCTCGCGTAAGACCGCTGTCAATTGCGCTGGAATCTCGGTAAAAAAACGAAGCGAATTTTCGGAAAAGCGCAGAGTCAGAAAGGCGCTGTCGTCCCGTCTTACCTCGAGCAAGGCACTATCGGCCCACGCTGAAACAGGATTGCGGAGAAGGACAATAGCGGCGAGGACGATGAGTGGGCGTTTCATGATTTTGAGGGACGCGTTTTCTTGCTGATGAAAGCTCGTGCCCTTTTTCGCGGGACGTTCGGTGGAACGGGAAAGAGAATATTGCCATCCTCGCGGTTTTCCGTGGCAATGTCGATGACCATCGCGCGCTCGATACTCAAATCGGCACTCGACATCCCGTATGCCTAACAAACATGATCGGCGACGCCGATGAAGTCTCCCCTTGGTCCTCTCGTTGTGGCGGTGCTGCTTTGCGGCTGCGAGCATCTCAGCCCGGTTTATCAAAACACTACCGCGCAGCCGACGAGATCGATCGTCTCGAAGCCTGGCGTCGACATCGCCTTCATCGAATTCGGCGAGCAGGGATCTTATCAGGATCCGACTCAGTTGCAGAACGCCGTCGACCTGATTAAGCGCACGCCGCGGCCGCTCGTTATCACCTACGTCCACGGCTGGCATCATGGTGCTGACTCGAGAGACGTCGGGAATTTCTC
>JALYIN010000171.1 GCA_030775765.1 Verrucomicrobiota bacterium | reverse complement strand
ATACATGTTGGTGACCGGTGGACGTCCGGCGATCAAGCAGCGCATCACGATTCCGCTCGCGTGAAAGAGCAGACCGGCGATGGCGAGAACAACGCCGGCGACTTTTAAGTAACTGCGTCCGGGCGGCGCGGCGGGTTGAGCAGTGGTGCGAAAATGCGTAATGGCGAGCAAAAGGAGCGCGATCCCATAACACCACGCGGCGCGATAAAAACCGTCCCAATGATTGTAGAAATATTCGAGCCGCAGCTGCGATTCCTCAGGATAAACCTTGGGGCTTAATTGCCGCAGGCCATCCCGCAATTGGTTCGCGGCGCGGCTAAAGGCGAACGAATCGCCTTTCACGTAGGCGTTCGCCATCGTCTGCAACTGCGTCTGGACCGGAACGAACTGCTGTTCATTATAGTACTGCGCGAACGCCGGCGGCACGATCCACGGATCGGTCGCTTTCTCCGGGGCGGGCGCGAGGAGGAACGCGCTCCCGTCCATGACGCGAGCAAAAAGGGTGAGCCGTTCGCTTACGCTCATCACTTCGTTTTGGACACGATCCAGGGGTTTCTCGGCTTTCCGGAGCGCGTGAGCCTGGTTGGCCAGCGCGTTCAATTCCGGAAGCGCCGCTAGCTGAGCGAAAGAAAAGAGCCGCTGCTGCCCCGGCAATCCAAGGCGTTGCCTCAAATCGCCTAACGACACGAGGATCATCGGCTCCTTTTTCCAATCGTGGGTGTCGAGCAGCATCGAGAGGATGAAATCGGTGGCCTGCCAGGTTTTCGCGCCGGAGGTGTAGGTCGAGCGGCCCGTGATCTTGATCAGGGTCTCGCGCGCAAAGGTATCGACCGGTTTGCGCCGTCCGCCGTCCTGGATGGCGAGCAAACCCCATTGCTTGAAATCGAGCGAGGACGAATCGGCCGCCGGCATGTCGGCGTTTTGGGCCAGGCAAAGGCCGCTTAGGAGCAAGCAGAGAAGAATGACAAAAAAACGGAAACGCATGGGTCTCATGGGGGTGATAATGGTATCCTTCAATCATGAGAACAGCAATCGTCAGCGCCGCTCTTTTCGTCCTCACCAGTCTTGTCGGGTCGCTTCAGGCGCGCGCGGAAACGGTGAAAGTGGAGGCCTTCACCTTCGCGGTGCCGGAGGGATGGAAATCGGTGACGCCATCTTCGCCGATGCGCAAGGCGCAGCTCGAGATCGCACGCGGCCCGGAGAAAGCGGAAGTGACCTTCTTCCATTTTGGCGCCGACCAGGGCGGGACCGCGGAAGACAATGTGGCCCGTTGGTACGCGCAGTTTCCCGGCAGTGAGAAGAATCGAGTCACTGAGCATGTCCAAGTGGGTCCGGTGAAGATTACATTCGCGATGACCGAGGGCACGTTTAGCAGCGGAATGCCCGGCGGGCCAACCACACCGATGGAAGGCTATGCGCTTTGCGGCGCGATCCTGGAAAGCGCGGCCGGCAACGTCTTCGTCAAAATGACCGGACCAAACGCGGTCGTGAACGCCTCAACCGAAGCGCTCAAGAAAATGGTTAGGGACGCGGCGAAAAGCGTTGCGCCAAAGGCGTAGCGATCTCTAGTCGAGACCATCTGTGAAAACATGCCGCCTTATGCTGTGTCTGCTCGCGATCGCCCTGATCGCCGTCTCCTGCCAAAAACCGGCGCAATCGGATTCGGGAACGGAGGACGGCAAACTCCGCCCGGAAGTGGCCGCCGCCACTAGGAACGCGAGCCCGACTCCGGGTTTGGGAGACCCGAGCATCAAAGCCTCGTTCTCCCCATCATCGTCCGCGGGTGCTTCGCCGCGCTAGGGCTGCTTCGTCTCGCAGAGCTTCCGGAAAAGTTCTTCGGGTCCAATTGCAAAGGCACTTCGTCCCGCCTTCGCTCACTGCGAGCTAGCGCAATCGCGCCCCGCAGGCAATCCAACTTCCTCCGGATGGTGTTTGCGCCAGTAACGGATCGCGGCGCTGACGGCCATGAAGCTAGGGTCGGCCTGTTCGTAATCGGCGAGCTCGGACTCAGTAGCGCCGGCCTGACCTAGTTCGCTCGCAACGTAATCGGCAAACGCCCGCGTCATCTTCTGTTCGTCGTCGCCCGCGCGGAGGCGATCGCGGAACCAGATCGACCAGCGAACAACGCGCTCGTCGAGGGAGTTGAGATGGGCGGAAATGTCGCCCGAGACGATCCCGAAATGCGGCAGGTAAAGCTTCGCAGGATTCAGCGCGCGAATCCTGGCGATCGATTTGCGCCACGCTTCGATGTCGAGCTCTGGCGGAACGAAAGGCGGGGCCGGCGGTCCACCGCCGAGCCGGACTCCCGCGACGTCGCCGCCGAAGACGGTGTCATTCCAATGATAGATGTGATGATGGCTCGCGTGCCCTGGCGTTGCGATCGCCCGAATCTCAAACGGAGCGACGCGAACAACATCGTCGTCTTCAAGGACACGAACGCGTTCCGGCGCGATCCCCGAGAATTTCCCCCACAACCTTTCCATGTCGTCGCCATAAAGCCGGGTGGCGGACGCGACCAGCTTCGCCGGGTCAGTGAGATGCGGAGCGCCGCGCGGATGGACGTAGATGGTCGCGCCCAGTTCGGCGAAACGCCACGCCGCGCCGGCATGATCGAAATGGATGTGGCTGAGGAAAACGCGCCGGACATCGTGAGGAGCGAAGTCCAGTTTCCGGAGTCCGCTTTCGAGGTTCTTGAAGGTTGATTCCGGACCCGTATCGAAAAGCACCGGCCCCTCATCGCTCTCGAGCAGAGTCGCCGCGATGATTCCGGGCCGTCCAAGATGTCGAGTATCGAGAACGCGAATCATTCTTCTCCTCGAGGAGACAGGCTCGGGCGCGGGTTCTTCGGCGCCGTTCCCCGGGCGGTGCGCGGCTCGTACTTATCGATCGTGAGCCAGTGTTTTTGGCGCACGGCGTAGAAGGGAAACGAGACAACCGTCTTCGCCGTTCCCCTGCTCAAGCGAAACAAACGCGGGCCGCGCGACGGTTCGAGAACGTAAGTGAACTGGAAGGTCGTGACCCGCGCCAGAATCCAGAATAATTGGCAGGGCGATTGCAGCGCGACGTCCATCTTCAGGACAATGAAATCGCTGCGGCTCACCCAGATCTTGCCGGCCAAAAGGCCGAAGAAACGCTCTTCACGCGAGCGCGTGTTTTGCCGCGGCTTGGGCTCGAAGGCAATGACGCAGGCGCCCTCGCCCCCAACATTTTCATCCGGCAGGCGTTTCCAGTTGTAGCGCTCCCGCAGGTTATATTTCCGGACAGCTTCCACAGCCGATTCCGCCTGGTTTTTTTCTTCCACCTCATCGCGCGGTTTCGCCTTCGGCGCAGGCGAGGTGGACGCAGACGATGAAGGAACGGGAGTGGGAGAGCTTTCGGATTTGAAGAACGAGAGTTTGCCTTCCATGCGCTCGGCGATGTATTCGAGCGGCCGCGGATCGCCCGGGCGCACGATCGATTGCCAAACGCCGCGCGCCGTCACGTTGCCGGAACTATCGAACTGATGAGTGGTGAGTGTTTGGTAGTATTGCCACTCGCGCAGGGCTGTTCGCTGATTGTCGAAGGCCGCGAGGGTGCGGTCGAAGATTTCGAGGGCGGTCAGTTCCTTTTCTTCGGCGGCAAAGGTCAACCGGCCCGCCAGCAGAAAAACGAAAATGCTCAGGATTGTCGCGAATCGAAATCGGCGGCGCATGCGGACGAAACCTATTTTTCGATGAGGCCGCGTTTGGTGACGAGATAAACGGCGAAGCTGCCGAGC
>JALYIN010000170.1 GCA_030775765.1 Verrucomicrobiota bacterium | reverse complement strand
GGTCACCTCCGCGATCGCGCTGAATTTCGTGCTGAGCGGCAGCTTCGACAATTACGTGCTGGCCCTGCTGGCGCTGGCCGCCGAAGGATATTTCGCGCTGCTGGCGCACCGCCTGCATTCGACCACGCTGGCGACGCTGGAGGCGCGTGCCGAAAAGGACGCGCTGATCGGCGAACTCGAGCAGGCCAAATCGATCTCCGACGAGGCACGTCATCGCGCCGAATCCGCCAACGTCGCGAAGTCGCGGTTTCTGGCGCAAATGAGCCACGAATTGCGCACTCCCCTGAATGCGATTCTCGGCTGGGCCAACGTGTCGAGATCGACGGACAGTCCCGACGAAATCGCCGAGGGTCTCGAAATCATCGAGCGTAACGCCCGTTCGCAGGCGCAGATTATCGACGACTTGCTGGACATGAACCGCATCGTTTCGGGCAAGGTTCGCCTGGACGTTCAGCGAGTGGACCTGATCCCCGTTATCAATGCCGCCCTCGAATCGGTAAAACCGATGGCCGCCGGAAAGGCGATTCGCCTCACTTCCGTGCTGGATCCGCTCGCCGGCCCCATCTCGGGTGATCCATCGCGGTTGCAGCAGATTCTGTGGAATCTCCTGACCAACGCCCTGAAATTCACCTCGAAAGGCGGACGCGTTCACACCATTTTGGAACGAGTTAATTCGCATCTCGAAATTAGCGTCGAGGACACGGGGCGCGGTATCCCTCCGGAATTTCTGCCGCACGTGTTCGATCGTTTTCGCCAGGCTGATTCGTCCACTACTCGCGAGCAGCGCGGCCTCGGTCTGGGACTTTCCATTGTCAAGAATCTGGCCGAACTCCACGGAGGCAGTGTCCGCGCGAAAAGTCCGGGTCCGGGCAAGGGTGCGACATTCACAATCCTTTTGCCAATGGCAACGGCGGTATCCGAGCACGACCCGGAACGGCATCACCCTCGCACCGCCAGTGGAGAGATCGTCCGGGGAAACCTCGACTTGCGCAATGTTCGCGTCCTCGCAGTCGACGATGAACCCGACGCTTGCCGCCTGGTGAAGCGAATTCTGGAAAACTGCGGGGCGCAGGTTAACACGGCGGAATCCGGAGCCGCGGCTCTGCCGATCTTGCGTGAAATGAAACCTCACGTCCTGATCATGGATATCGGGATGCCGAACGAAGACGGTTACACCATTATGAAAAAAGTGCGGCAGCTGGCGGGTGAGGAGGGAGGCCGTGTCCGCGCAATTGCCCTGACCGCTTTCGCGCGATCGGAGGATCGCAGACGGGCCGTCTTGAGCGGATTCCAGATGCATATTGCCAAACCGGTTGACGCGGCCGAGCTCATCGCCATGGTCGCTAGTCTCGCGGGACGGACGGAGTAACGGCCCGTTACCGCGGCCGCGCTCCCTCCAATGACTGGGCGCTATTTACCGCTCCGTGGGGCGACCCAGTATCTTGAGATATTCCCGGTCCCACGCCGCCGCAATGCTCTCGCGCGAGCTGTATGGCCCCGGCTCATACGCTCTGGAGGCAATGCCTTGCTGGCTCAGTTCACACACGTGCCAATCCTGCTTGTTGGTCACGTCCCAGAACTCGATCGCATCCTCCGGGTTGAAATCATCGCGCTCCGCCGCCTCGGGATGGAAAAACCAATCGCAGACGATCAATGTCCGGTCCGGCGCTTGCGGCCAGAGCTGATGCACCATCACGTATTCTGGGTGCATGCTTAGGAGCATGTTCGGAAAAATCGAATAGTAGAACACCTGTTCTTCCCCTTTCCGCTCGTGTCCGCCGCCGGACGGACTCGCCGCGGCGAGCTCCTGCTCGTGATCGATTCGTAATGCGCACGCCTCCCCACTCATCGTTAAACTCTTCCCCTTATTGATCCTCATGAACCCACCGAGGAACGGTCCTTCCGTCAGATCGTTCTCCGCCGAATCGTAGGGCGAAACCTTCGACAACATCGGATGCACGCCGGGGCAGTGATAGCACTCCGAGTAATTCTCGAACATCAGCTTCCAGTTCGCCTTCACGTCGTACTCGACCCGCTTCACCGATCGCAACCGCGGCAAGTTCCAGTTCGAGAATTTCCCGGCCAAGGGCGCGAACCATTGCTCCAGCGGCATGTCATCGTCACCCAGCTTCACGAAAATGAATCCTTCCCAGAGCTCGAGGTTTGCCGGGTGCAACGAATATTGCGACCGATCAAATCCCGGCACGTCATCCATGTGGGGCGATCCGATCAATCGTCCATCAAGCCCATAGGTCCACGCATGGTACGGGCACTGGATCGTGGATGAATGTCCTCCGCTATCTTCGCACAACCGCGTTCCGCGATGGCGACATACATTATAGAACCCGCGAATCACTCCAGAGCGATCGCGGGCGATAATGACACTCTCGCCGGCCGTCTCCTGGACGAAATAGTCGCCCGCCTTCGGGATCCGGCTCTGGTGTCCCACCAGAAGCCAATGCTTCAGAAAAATCTCCTTCTCTTCTTCTGCCATGACTTCCGACGAAACGAAATATCGCTGCGGCAAAGTCCGGGCGCCGGCTTCGAACGTCCCGGCGGTTTTGCGAAGGGCTGGGCGGGCAGTGGCTTCCATGGCGCGAGGCCGCCGATTCTAACTCCGTCGCCGGAACTCTCAACCCTCTTTCGCCGACAAGCCTCGTCCGCGAATGAGTCTGCTTCTGACTGACCTAGCTGGTCGCGGAATGGCCCACGTCAACAAGCGGCTGCTCCACAGAAGAAGCAGGTCGGGCTAAACCTAAACTCACGGCCTGCTGCGCCGCGATGATTTTCTCCTCCGGCACGCGGCGAAGATGAGAGGTGACGCCCAGCTTTGACAGCACCCAGATGAGCCACTTGGTCGGGTCCCATTGCCAGGGTTTCACACCGTTGCGGTAATCGTACTGAAATTCGTGGTGATAATTGTGGTAGCCCTCGCCCAGGGTGAAAAGGGCGAGAAAGAATGAGTCGCGCGCGCTGCAACGTTTCGAGTACGGCTGGCGGCCCATGCAATGGCAGGCGCTGTTGATGAAGAACGTGGTGTGCTGGGTCGCGACCACGCGGGCGACTCCGCCAATCAGCAGACCGCCGAGGGCTCCGACCCAACCATTGTAAAGATACCCGGCGACTGTCGGCAGGACAAAGCCGACAAGCACCGCGAGAACATGAACGTAGCGATGCTGCCAGCGCACGAGCGCGTCGCCTTGCAGATCGGGGACGTTATCCAGGGGCGGCTCGGCATTTAGCTTAAAAAGGATCCAACCCATGTGGGCGTGGAAAAAACCTTTCTGAATATTGTAAGGATCGTCGTCGTGGTCGACGTGTTTGTGGTGGCGGCGATGGTCGCTCGTCCACTCCAGGACGGAGTTTTCGAAAGCGGCGGCGCCGAAAATGAGCACCATCAGGCGAAGCGGCCATCTCGCTTCAAAGGTTTTGTGGGCGAAAAAGCGGTGATAACCGGCCGTGATGCTGAATCCGGTGAGGATGAACATGACGAAAAACATCCCGAAGTGGAACCAGTCGAAGCCGAAGAACCAGAGATAGACCGGCAGCGCGGTCACGGTGAGCAGCGCCGTGCCGATGAGGAACGAACTGCTGACCCAATTGATGCGCTCAGTTGGAAGAGAAAAGATTTTCATCGCACACCTACATTTACGTGAACCAAGATTTAACCGACTTCCGACGCCTGTGTAGAGGCGTCCCAATTGGAAACGCTTCTAACGCGCCAACACGACGTCTTTTTTTGTCCAGTTATGGATTTCGTGGCAATGCGGGCACGTGAGGCGCGGACGATTCAGCTTGGTAGTCTCCCAGGCGGATTCTTCCACGGTCTTGCCGGTGGGCGCGAGTTTGCCGGTGGAAGGGCAGCGCACAAGGATGCGCTTGATAATGGGTCCAGTTGCCGGTTTTACGGCGCGAGTAAGATCAAATTGGCTCATCAGAGTCGGTAAACGATTCGGGCTTTTTCCATGTCATAGGGGGACATCTGCATTTTTACGCGGTCGCCAATCGTCAGGCGGATAAAACGCTTGCGCATTTTCCCTGAAATATGGGCGAGGACGAGGCGAGCGTTGATCCCGGTTCCACCGGCGCGATTCAACTCCACCCGAAACATCGTCCCCGGCAGAACCGAGGTGATCGTTCCTTCTACTTCGATCGCTTTCGCGTTATCCATTATAAGTGACCGCGGGAACCGGCCCGGATTTCCCGGGCCGGCTCGACGCGATCGAGATTACTACCAGCGTCCTTGGGCAAACTTGCGGTTGCCGCCGCCGCCGCCCGGAGGGCGAGCGCCACGCTCTTCGCGAGGACGGGCTTCATTCACGGTCAGGGCGCGACCACCAACTTGCTTGCCGTTAAGGGCCGCAAGGGCGGCGTCAGCCTGCGCTTTGTCGTTCATGGTGACGAAAGCAAAACCGCGCGATTTGCCGGTCATGCGGTCCATCATCAGCGCGACTTCGCTGACCTGGCCGTGTTGTTCAAAAAGATCCTGAAGATCGTTTTCGGTGGTCTCAAAAGAGAGATTTCCAACGTATAATTTCATAGTGACTTGTTTTGGAGCGATACTGCCAGCTTCAGAGCTGTTCCCGGGAATCGGGTTTCAAATCACCATTGAGGACAACCTCACTGACGATCTACCATGCAACGAACGATACAGAGTGTATCCAATAGGCGGGCACTATCGTCCGCTTTGGCATTAACACAAGCGGTCTTTCCGGCCGGTCGGATCCGATCAGACGTTCAAGCGACTACGTGTACCGCAGCGCCACCATAGGATCGACTTTCATGGCGCGAACGGCAGGAATGTAGTTGGGGAGCATCGGCACGGCCATAAGCATGAGCGGAATAGTCGCGACCTCCCGAATCACCGATCCCGGTGACAGCTCTCGCGACCGCTCGGGCTGATCCGCGTCGTCGGCCGGGCCGGCAAATATGTCGCCAGCAGCGTTCACACTGCCGGGACGTCCGCGCACCCGGGGCGACACCAAGGCGGTTTCAGATGGCCCGGGCCACCTCAACCGCGATACGGCGTGTGGGAAGCTATGACAGGAACATCATACCCCCCATCACTCAGAAGCGACTGGGCTGCGCCGCGATTCAAATCCCGATGCCGGCTCGGTCCGATGCAAACTTGAAGGATAGGAAGCCGCCACTGATTCTTGGGCTTCTTCGTCTTCCGCCTGCTCGGTGGGTTCCGACTCGCCACCAAATCCTTCAGGCTAAAATACGGAATCAACAACTCTCGCGCGGCTCGATACCGCGGCTTCACAGCAGATGCCGGGGAAGGCACGAAAATCATTCGCCATTCCTGCTCACCGCTAAACCCCGAGTGCTTAAAGGTCGGCACGAAAAAATCGATGATATCCTTCGCTTTCCTTACGATCTCTGAGACCGCCGCAGCCTTATAGTTTTGATACGTTCGCTCCACGGCGTCCCGCATCAACGAACGCTGCTGCGGCTCTTCGTAAAAGACATTCCAAATGCGGAGGAAGCCATAAGGTTGCTCACCGGCGTAGTTTTCAAATTCGTAGGCATCGAGCCGAATGCTGACACCATTCCCGTTCCCGCCATAAGCTCGCCATTGGCTGAGCATGTCGTCCCCTTCGCAAAAGCAGCAGATATAGACGCTCTCGGTTAACGGTCGCTTGAGCGAGGCGTCCAGCTCCGCGAGATACTGTTCCTTTCTTGCCGCCAGAGGTTTTTCCTTCCGCAGTTTCGCAATCTCCTCCCTTGCGATTGTAATGCCGAAGTTCAGCTCCGCTTCGTCATTACAAAAAAGGGCATGGGTGAGCCAGAGATCGTGCTCCGTAACAATGCCTTTCAATCCGGTCAGGTCGCTGTAATGGAAAAATAGAGGCTCGCCTTTCTCATCCTTTTTGAGGCGTCGAATAAAGTCGTAGTGAGTGCTTTGTACCCCCAGCAGATAGGAGGAGAGCGCTTTTATATCTCTCGCCGGCCGCGTTTCGCTAATGCTCATGGGGGAATGGTGTTTAGCGCAATTTCATCTTACGCCGCTACCGAGGGCTGCTCGGGGGATTGGGTCACGCGCAGTCGCTGCGAGACGATCACCATATCGGAGGCGGCTTCGCCGATCTGGAAGGTTTCTTCGAGAAGCGGCGCATTGAACGACGCCTGGAGATCTAGACGGAAGAGCGATTCCGTCAGCGCCTGGCGCACTTCGTAGAACAAGCGATCGAAGATTTCCCCAAACTCCGCTTCGAGACGGTCGCGGAACTGGTGCTGCGAATCCCCAAGCCGTTCTTTGAAGTCTTTCATCACGCTGGTTCGACGCCAGAACAATCCGACGATCACCAGGAAGATGCCGGTGCCGAGGAAAATGCCACCGGTGATGTCGAGCCAGAGAATCGGCGAGAGCGCCGCGATGACTAGGCCGAGCGCCGCCAGCAGGCTCCCCGCAACGGTGAGTTTCCGCACATCCGTCGTTTCCGCGACCTTGCCGCGCAGAATGTTTTCATCGATGCGCACGCCATCGAGTTTCGCTTGCAACCGTTGCAGCGTGCCCACCTGATCCGCCGCTTTCGGAAACGTCACATCCGCCCGGATCCGCTCTTGCCGGCGCCCAATGCTGTGGGACAGCTCCTCCATCATCGTGCGCATCTCGTTGAACAGATCCATCGACACTTGCGCAGCCTCCGATTTGATTTCGCGGCGCGCCGACTTCTCGAATCTCGTTTTCAAATCCCCCAGCCAGGCTTCCGTGTCCTTGTCGCGCAAGAAAGGAACGGCGCGCCGGAAGAGTTTTCCCACCCGCAAGCCCCTGGCGAATTCATCTTCGGAGCGCCGCGCCAGCGTGTCGTAGGTGGCGGCGAGCTTATCGACAATAAGAAGTTTTAGACCCCTCGCCTTTTCCTCTCGCACATCGACCTGGCAAAGAAGGTTTTGATAAAAGGCGCGCTCGTCATCGATGGCCGTTTTCTCTGCGCGCAAATGCGCGAGCAGCCGCGTCATCACGGATCGGATCGTTTGGTAGGACCCTTCCACTTTCATCCGCCAGGCTTCGCCGCAGGCGATCGTGTTGGCGAGGAAATTGCGGAACTCCAGGAACGCGTTCTCCGGGATTCCTTCCATCTCGCGCTTCGCCGAGAGGATAAAGATCGCCGGGTTTTCGACCTGCCGTTCATGCGCATATTGCCGGACGTGCTCGAGATTTGTCGACAGCTCCATCTGGCTGGCGCGGTCGGATTGCTGGAGAACGAAAACGACCTTCCGGTGCCACTCTTTCTTGATCAGGGTGAGCAGCTCCCAGGCGGATTTCGTGTGCGGATTCACCGCCGCGAAAACGAAGACGACCAGATCGCTTTGGGGGATGTAATTCTCCGTGATCGTCTGATGATTTTTCACGATGGAGTTCGTGCCCGGCGTGTCGACGATGGTGATTTCGCGCAGCACTTCCTTCGGCAACGAGACACGCTGCCAGGCTTCACCCAGTGTCTCGACGCGGCGTTCCGCGCCATAAAGCAGCTCCTGGATGCGCACGGTGCACGGCCCGGGCGCTACTTCGCAGACGTCCTCGCGCAGGAGCGCATTGATGAAACTGCTTTTGCCGGCCTTCACTTCGCCCACGACGACCAGCAGAGCGGCTGCCTGGAGATTCGTCAGCCGCGCCCGCAGGATTTGGGTCGATTCAATATCGGCGCAGCGCTCCGCCAGCCATAACGCCCGCTGGAGCAAATTGCGCAGCGTATCGAACTGCTTTTTTAGCTCCGGGCTGAGAATCCGGGCCGACGAGTCGCGATTCTCGCTTCCGGGTTCCGATTGCAATTGCTCGAGCTGGCTCATGCGCGATTC
>JALYIN010000169.1 GCA_030775765.1 Verrucomicrobiota bacterium | reverse complement strand
GTGCTGATCGGTCCGTCCTCGAGGGGCAGCACGACCGAAACTAAAGACATGGGGAGCGCACGCACTTGGGGAGGGCGGTTTAGGGACTTCCCTTTTATATACCAGCGCCAACCGTGGCAATGCTTTTCTTCGAACTTGAGGAATCGGCGTTCAACGAGACGTCGAAACGCGACGGGCGCACGCTAAACGGCCGCTTGGGCGAGTATTGGTTTGGTCGAGTCTGTCCTGCAAGCTCACGTCGGACCTTCGCGAACTTTGCCGTCTTTCCAGATGATCATCGGCAATCCGCGCTGGCGAAGCTCGGTTTTTTTTTGCGCGTCGCACGGCGGTGCGCTCCGAGGACGATACCAACCCACTTGGGACCGCGCGGGCTGATTCTGTGAATCGACAGAATGCGCTTCAATTTTCATTTCTTCTTCGAATCTTCGATGCGGAGCGAGCGGGGTAATATGCGCGTCCCCCGCTATTCGCAACACGAGCCGGCGCTCTGAGCGGGCGACGAGTACTCGTCGTGGTGACGAAACCAGAGGCTGGTGAAAGGGGAAGTGACGAGTGACCCAACGCGGTGGGTTCGTCTGAATGCGAACATGTGACGTGTGACGAGATTCAAGCAGTCGGCGAATCGTACTCGTCGTGGCGGCGAAACCAGAGGCCGGTTTCATTCCGGCCTTGGGGAGCGCGATCGAGCCATTGATACATGGACCAGAGGCCGTCGAGGCCGCGGGCATAGGCGGAATAGGTGTGGTAGATGACACCGTCCTTGAGCGCGAAGGCGCTCATGCCGGGCGCCTCGCGCGTGTAGGTTGCGTGGTCGGTTCCGCTCATCGTGGCGAACATGACGGCGCCGCTTTGCGGATCTTTAGGTGGCTGGTACGGGGGCTCGCGCCGGAAGTTATATTCCACTCCTTCACGCTCCTGTTCCTCCGTGAACGAAGCGCCGAAGTCGTAATTGAAGTCAGTGTGGGATGAGGAGGCCCAGGGAAAGGTCCAGCCCATCCGCTGCTTGTAAGCTTGCAGGTTCGCAAGCGGCGCACGAGAGACCGCCCAGAGCATCACGTCGTGGTTCGCCAGATGGACGGCGACGCCGTTGAAGCCGTCGGCGATCGCCGAACAGGCCGGGCAGCCGGCCGAGTAGTCGGGGCCGAACATGAAATGGTAAATGAGGAGCTGTGAGCGGCCTCGGAACAGATCGGGCAGCGAGGCGCTGCCGTCGTCGGTGTCGAACTGGTACTCCTTGTCGATCCGGACCCACGGGAGTTCCTGGCGTTGCCGGGCCAGCTCGTCGCTTTGGCGGGTGTGTTCTTTCTCCGTCTTCAGCAGCTCCCGCCGGGCTGCCACCCACTCTTCGCGTGTTCCCGTCTTGTGCTTAGTCATCGTTCTTTCCTCAGATAAATTCTACCCGTTTCTTTGCTACGCGATTGCGACGAATATTCCAAGCCGGTAACCTGCACCTGTGGACAAGAACCGGCTCGAAGCCTTTAGCGACGGAGTGCTCGCGATCATCATCACGATCATGGTGCTGGAGCTGAAGGTGCCGCACGGATCGGATTGGGCGGCGATCAAACCGCTCTTGCCGGTTTTTCTGAGTTACGTGCTCAGTTTCCTCTACCTGGGTATTTACTGGAACAATCACCATCATCTGCTCAAAGCAGCGCGCCGGGTGAACGGCGGAATGCTTTGGGCGAATTTGCATCTCTTGTTCTGGCTGTCGCTCTTTCCGTTTGCGACCGGCTGGATGGGCCAGAACCACTTTGCTCCGTTGCCGTCGGCGCTTTACGGGATGGTTCTGTTGCTGGCCGCGATTGCCTATTACATTCTCCAGACTCTCATTGTCGCCGAAGCGGGCGGCGCGCAATCCAGTCTGGGCGTCGCCATCGGCAAAGATTGGAAAGGCAAACTTTCGCCCCTGCTCTATCTCCTGGGAATCGTCGCGTCGTTTTTCGCGCCAACGGTCGCGGCCGGGATCTACGTTGTTGTCGCGCTGATGTGGCTCATCCCTGATCGCCGCCTCGAGCACGTGATTCAGGGCTCTGAGAAGCGTTCGCACTGAATCGCTGGAGGACGCCTAACGCCGCGATGCGGCTGATTTTGTAGAAGCTCTTTGATTTCGACATTCGGGTTTCGTCATTGTTTCGAAATTCCTCATTCGAGCTTCGTCATTCCGGCACTTCCGCGGCGAGATAAGGCTGGCGCCGGCGGCGGTGAATGTTGCGGGACGTTCGGAGAATGGGGAAAAGCAACATGTAAACGAGGCTGCTCCAGTTTCGCAAGACAGGGACGCAGGCGAGAAGAGCGGCGAGCAATCCCATCCCCACCAAAGCGCACAGCCGATAGATCTGGTAGCGCGTATCGAACCTCTCCAGCTCCGTCAGCGCCAGCGCATCGCGCAGCCGGTAGGCATGCAGGTAAAGCAGCAGCAGCGAGAGATACACGGCCGAAAAGCCGAAACCGTAAATAACCAGCAGCGTGGAGAACTCCGAGCGAGTCATGGTTGTCGAGATCCCCGGCCCGCCAAAAAGACCCGTGATGCTGAAATTGAAGAGAAACTTCAGCGGATAGACGTAGAACAGGACGAGGAACAGCATCACACAGGTGAGCATGCGCGCGCTCCCGTCATGAAGACCGTAGCGCCGGCAATAGCGGTAGTGACTGTTCCAAAGAAGCGCGAGAAAGAGAAAACAAAGCGCAAACGCCGGGAACCCGCGCATGGTCGCCATCAGGTCCGGGAATGTCTTCGGCACATCGAGCGAGACGACGAGCAGGGTTAACGCAAAACCAAAGACCGCGTCTGCGAACGACTCAAGCCTCGTCACCTCGCTCCCCCGCATTCGAAAGCCCACAAAGTCCGGCGATTCACCGGAACTCTTCCCAAAGATCATCTGCACTTCAATATCCGTCGCGCCTGTATCGGACAAGACGCAATCGATGGAGCGGGCACTTCAGAACGGTTGGGGTTCCAGAAATTCCAGTTCGTCACTTGCCCCTCAGGCACGTAGCCATGCCGAAGGCTGTTCACGTTTCGTTTCGCGATTCGTCCGCGGCCTGCTGAGCGTCCAGACTTTCCCGGTACATTGCCGGCGGGCCGGCGGCGCGGGCCAGCCCATCGATAAACTCAGCGAACTCGCGGCTGAACCAATGCGAACGCGAGCGCCACCACGCCTGGGCGCCGGGATAGGCGATGATGTCGCGCATGGGCGCCTCGAACCCGCGCCACACTCGCGGGTCGAGATGGCCCTCGAGCTTCTGGTAGTACATGTCTTCGTAAATCCGAAAGAGATGATCCATGAGCGCACTGAAGCGCGGCAGGTCCGCCCCTTGAATCGAGGCGAAGTCCCGCATTCCTCGATAATACAAGTCGCCAAATTCTGAATTCTCCGCCAACGACTGGAGCCACTGATTGAACGCGTCCGACATCGAGCGCATCGACGCGAGACGCGTCTGCCGCGCGTTACTCCGGACCTGCTGCGCAAGGTAAACCACCGAAATAATCACGCCGATCGCGCCGACGATCTGACCAATCGCACTGATTGCTTCCCAGTTCATACGTTCGGCCATTATTCCGCTTCGTCCGACGTTTGGCCAGCCAACTAACGGTCGATGCGTTTCCTTTCTGGCTGCCGAACCCGACACTCATTGAAAGGCCTCAGTGTTTCCGGAACTGCTCGGTCACCTGCGCGACGACGATCCCGAATTTGCGGATCGTCGAATGGTTCACCATGGTTCTCCCATCGGGCTCGAAATACATCCACTGGCTCATGCTAACGTTGGCCAGCGGATTACCCGGCGAAAGCGCGAGCGTGAAGCTCCAGTGAAAGGCATTCCCGTAAGCTTCGCCCTGGACCGCACCGACAATATCGTTCGCCGTCGCTTCGTAGCGATGAGCGTCCAGTTTGCGAATGCGCCATGAACGGTGCTGTGGCTTGCTGTTGCCCACGGTCAGATCCTGCTCAAGCCGCAGCGTATCTCCTTCCCACCGGCCTCGCGTTTCTGTCCCCACGGTTTGCCTCGGCATCCCGCCCCGGTTCTCCATCACTCCGAACGAGCTGGTCCGCCCCGTGAAAAATTTCGTTGGCTGGAACTCCGGCTTTCCTCCCTGGAAATCGGAAACCTTCATGGTCGCGCAGCCAGTGAGAACCAAAGCGACACAGGAGGAGAGCAGACGGATGGAGCGAGACATACCAAGATCAATCGCGCGTCAGCCCTAACCGGGTG
>JALYIN010000168.1 GCA_030775765.1 Verrucomicrobiota bacterium | reverse complement strand
CCGCAAGCCAATCCTCGAGGTAATGGAGCCGCGAAAGATACTCGCCCGTGCATTGCCCGCCGCGATACCGATCCACCTCGATGTAATGCAGCATCTGTTCCGGCGTCCAATTCTCCTCCGGCTCATTCAGCATCCGCGCGAACGCCAGCGCGTTCTCGTAGAACGTCCAGCAATCCATCCCCGCGAAATTCACCGACGGTGCCTCGATCCGGTTATCGATCTCGAGCGTAAACGATTTGTATCGCGTGCCCACCAGCGCGCGTCCCACCGCCGCCGTCCGTTCCCCGATCGGCAGCGCCTTCCAGTTCTCCGCCTTTGCCTTGCTCACCAGGTTGTCGAACCGGTCGCGCCCCTTGAACACCGTCGAAAACGGCAGCCGCGATTCCGCGTTCGCCAGCGCGAGTGTGACGAAAAAGAGTGGGACAAAGAGAACGGTCTTTCGCATGGGCGCGAATATAAGGTGCGCCGCGATTCGTGCTCCGTATTTTTTGATTCGTGCAGGATCTGTTTCAACCAGCCGAAGAGCCGAACGAAGAGGCCGTGACCGCCTCCGCTCCCCTCGCCGCCCGGATGCGTCCGCGCACCCTCGAGGAATTCGTCGGCCAGGAACATATCCTCGGGCCCGGGAAATTATTGCGACGCGCCATCGAGGCCGACCGCCTGCCTTCCGTAATCCTGTCCGGCCCACCGGGCACCGGCAAAACCACGCTCGCTCATGTCATCGCCGATATGACCCACGCCAAATTCGAACGGCTCAGCGGCGTCGAGAGCAACGTCGCCGAGATGCGGAAAGTCGTCGCGTCTGCCGCGAACCGGCTTCGCAGCGCCGGCCGAAAAACCATCCTGTTCGTGGACGAGATTCACCACTTCAACAAAGCGCAGCAGGACATCCTCCTGCCCGATGTCGAGAGCGGCAACCTGCGGCTCATCGGCGCCACGACCTACAACCCTTTCTTCTACGTCAACAGCGCCCTCGTCTCGCGGTCCCAGGTTTTCCAGCTGGAGCCGCTTAAGGTCGAACAACTCGAAGAACTGATCGACCGCGCCCTGGCCGACAAAGAGCGCGGCCTCGGCAATTACAAAGTGCAGATCGACGCCAACGCCCGCACCCATCTCGCCAAGCTCGCCGACGGCGACGCCCGCAAATGCCTGAACGCCCTCGAAGTCGGCGTCCTCACCACGCCGCCCGACAAAAAACACGTCATCCACTTCACCCTCGCCGTCGCCGAAGACAGCATTCAGCACAAAGCCATCGTCTACGACAAGAAGGGCGACGCCCACTTCGACACCATCAGCGCTTTCATCAAAAGCATGCGCGCGTCCGACGAGAAGAGCGCCATCTACTGGCTCGCGAAAATGCTTCACGCCGGCGAAGACTTCCGTTTCATCGCGCGCCGCATTGTCATCTTCGCCAGCGAAGACGTCGGCCTGGCCGACCCCGATGCGCTCCCGCTCGCCATCGCTACCCAGCAAGCCGTTGAATTCGTCGGCCTGCCCGAAGCGCGGATCCCCCTCGCCCACGCCACCGCCTACATGTGCCGCGCCAAAAAGAGCCGCGAAGCCTACGAAGCGCTCGGCGCCGCCACCGAAGAGATCGAGTCCGAACAAACCGAACGCGTTCCCGAGAACTTAAAGAACAAACACTTCCCGGTGAACCCGGAGCGGTAATCGCGAGGACAGTGACGAGTGACCTGTGACAAGTGATCCAATCTGCACTCCGCATTCCGAATTCGCATTCCGCATTCCGCATTCCGCATTCGGCATTCGGCATTCGGCGGCTGTTTCAAACCGCGACCGTAACGCGCAGGAAAGTGGCAGGAATGGAAGTGGCATCCTTACTTTTGTTCTGGCTGTTGAACAGCGCTTCCAACTCCTTCTGCAGGTCCACCGCTCGACCATTCTTTTCCGCCGCTTCGAATGCATTCATGGTTGGCCCGTAGTACTTCCTGAATTCATCCACGAAGGCTGACGGTGCGCCGGCGAAGTTGAAGGTAAACGTGTCGCGCGCGAAGGAAATCTTCTCTGCCGGAACTCCTGCGCCGGCGAACCGCTCGATCACGTTGCTCTCGATGCCCCACGTCATCGGGCTGACGAAACCTTCGGGCGGTGGCGGCGTGTAACTGGAGCTGATCTTTAGAATCTGCGCCACCAACGTCGGATCGTTGGGAATCCAGTTGCCCATCACGATCCGGCCTCCCGGCCGGGTCACGCGCACCATCTCCTTCGCGACCTCGAACGGCTTGGGCGCAAACATCGCTCCGAAGATACTGACCACGAGATCAAACGTCTGATCCGGCAGCTGCTCCAGATTAGACGCATCGCCTTCCTGAAACGCACAGTTGGTTAGACCATTCTCCGCGGCCCGCTTCATTCCCGCCTCGACCAGGTTGCGCGCGATATCGACGCCCAGCACCTCCGCTCCGAGCCCGGCCGCGGGCAACGCCGTGGTGCCATCGCCGCATCCGAGATCCAGGACCTTGAGTCCTTTCGTGATTCCGAGTCGCTGCACGAGCGCCTCTCCACTTTCGCGCATGGTTCCGGCAATGCGCGTAAAGTCCCCTTTTTCCCAAAGTGCTTTGTTTGGGTTCATACGGAGGATTTACGACAGCGCAGCCAGACAGGGCAACCTGTAATTCCCATACGAGAACATCAACCTGACCGTATCGGTCACACGCCGGCTCTGGAGCGCTTTGGTGCAGTCGGCCTGTCGCTAGACTACGATAATGGTCCCCTGCATGAAGGGGTGGGGGCGACAAAAATAGCCGATGCCTCGTGGCTCCGTAGGGGTTGAAAACTCAACGGGATTTGATGCTGCTCCCGGGGAAATGAATTCCGTATCAAACTGCGGTTCTTCTGTACGGGTAGCAGTATGTCTAACCGTATCGCGGTTTTTCCACGTAACGGAATCGCCGGTGGCGATTGTTACGACGGTAGGGGTAAAGCTGTGATTCTCGATTATGACCTCGTGATTCATAAAATCGCCTACGGTTCTGTTTCGCTATGAGCCCGAAACGGCATCGACCACAAAAAGTCCGTCTGGACGAATTGCGGTTTGCCGTTCGGTAAGAGGAATTGTCTCGGATCGGGCAGACCATCGACGAATACAACCGGGAGTGTTTGGACGACGAATGGCGGGCGGGTGTTCGGTCTGATTACTGCACTGGTCGTAGCTTTCGCATGGCAGGTAATACATGACGAAGCTCCTTCGCCACTCGGCTCGATTCGCGTGTTTGCCAGCTGAGTAGGCTTGCCGAACTTGTCGGTGAAGTCCACCTGGGTCCCTCTCAATCGATAGTATTCCCACTTGGAGCCTTTCGTTTCGTTCCGCACTCCGTTTTCTCCAGAAGGCGCTTTTTGACCAAACTGCTCCCGCGTCGTTGGATCAACGGAAGGTCTGCCTTCCGCGATTGCCTGGGGCTCATCGTCAACATGCTGGAAGTCAGTCCAAAACCAGTTCGGTAGATCTTTCGTCAGGATGTGAAATCCACTCAATCCCCACACTTCGGTGGTTTTCGCTCCGGTGGAATCGGTGACCTCAATAGAGCGCCAGTGATATCGTGGCTTGTCTGTCGGTTTGATTTTTATCCAGCGCGCTTTGACTTCCTTCGAAGTGGGCGGAAACGTTATTAGGTCGCGATTCCCGGAAGCGACTGCTTTTTGGTACGCCGCTTTCAGCCCTTCTGCGCTGTAGAGATAATTGTCGCGAATGTGATCGTAAGTTGCCTTATTCAACCGAATCTCGTCATCCTTGCCCAAGGCGGTCGGAACTATGAAGAACGGGTTTATTCCGGGGGCGTTTCGAAGAACGCCGACCTCACGCGGCATTACAGCGTTCTTAAGAGCTGATTCAATCGTCGTAAGGGTCGGCTCGAGAACTTTCGGCTGCGCTGATTGCCTCGGGAGTTGTGACCATTCTCCGGGTTTGGCGCCTTTCGCTTTGTAAACCTCGCTGCGATTCGGTTCGTTGGGACCTAAGGCGAGCCCGCCCGTAGCAGCGGCCCACGTCTCCCACACAACGGGCTTGTCGTCATCGTAGTTACGAAAGGTTTCCTTTGATTCGTCCGGTTCGCCCGCTGTTCCGGACTTCGCCTGGTGATTAAGAAAGAAAAACAGTCTCCATGCGTATTCGAACGGTTGATTGATGGCCATGCCGGCGTCAGCAGGATTCCCTCCCGGCTCGGTTTTCGTCTGTGCCTGTGCAAAGGGATAAATCAGAGTCGTAGCGACGGCGATGTAGAGGTAAGCATTTTTCATGGTTTGGGGAGCAAAGTTGATGGCGGCACCTACTTCTACGGAGATGGTTAAGCGGAGTTCCCGGTGCGCGCCGTGTCACGGGAAGAATTGAACTTTGCTCCTTCGGCGTGTTCGGATTATTTGACCCTGCTATGCCCGGCCTTTTTGATCCGCTTGAGATTCGAGGAGTAAGATTTGCAAATCGGGTGTTCGTCTCGCCGATGTGCCAGTATTCGAGCGAGGACGGATACGCGAACAACTGGCATCTCGTTCATCTCGGCAGCCGGGCGGTGGGCGGCGCCGGCCTGGTCCTGACTGAGGCAACGGCGGTTCTCCCGGAGGGACGTATCAGTCCGCAGGACCTCGGCATCTGGGACGACGGGCATATTGAAATGCTGAGTCGCATCGTCAGCTTCATTCATGAACAAGGGAGCATCGCGGGAACGCAGTTGGCTCATGCGGGACGCAAGGCGAGCACGAGTCGGCCTTGGGAAGGACACGATGCCGTCCTGGAAAGCGAAGGGGGCTGGACAAAAGTCGTCGCGCCAAGTGCGCTAAAGTTCTCGGACACTTATCCGATGCCGCAAGCGCTCACGCTTGATGGCATCCAGGAAGTAATCGAGGGTTTTGCCGCGGCTGCGCGGCGGGCGTGCCAGGCTGGGTTTCGCGTTGTCGAGATTCATGCGGCGCATGGCTATTTGATTCACGAGTTTCTCTCGCCGCTGAGTAATCAGCGTGAGGACGATTACGGCGGTTCGTTCGAGAATCGGACCCGGTTCTGCCGCGAAGTTGTGGCGGCCGTCCGGTCGGCGTGGCCGAAGGAATTGCCGTTGTTCCTGCGGATCTCGGCGACGGATTGGGTCAAGGGCGGGTGGAATATCGATGAGTCGGTGAAGCTCGCCGGCAAGCTGAAGGAAATGGGAGTCGATCTCATCGATTGTTCTTCCGGTGGAAACGCGCTGCATGCGAAAATTCCGGTCGGCGCCGGTTACCAAACAGCGTTTGCCGAACGCATCCGGCGCGAAGCCGGAATCATGACCGGTGCCGTGGGGATGATTACCGATCCAGTCCAGGCGGAACACATTATCCAGACGCGACAGGCCGATGCCGTGATCATGGCGCGCGAGTTTTTGCGCGATCCGTATTGGCCCTTGCGAGCGGCCCAAGAACTCGATCAGCCAATCGCATGGCCGGTCCAATATCTCAGGGCCGCCCCGAAAGGCGCGCAGCCTCGCGTACGGGTCGACCTGAACAGTTTCGAATCGTGCTTCGAGGAACAGCACGGCGTGCCCGATTCCTCATCGTAATCGGGCTCCTACTCATGATCGTGATCGCGATTGTGATGGATTCCCTTCAGGTCATTCAGGTTCGCAACCGGCGCGGTTGCCCTACAACGATTAACCAGAGTCGCCGGCTCGCAGCCGGCTTGTGCAGGCAAGCTGCCTGCGCTCCCCTTGATGGATGCAAACTCAGCGCGCCGCCACCCCACGCGCGATGGAACGGCGTTTGCATCCGCGGCTCGCAAAGTGGTTCGGGGAAAATTTCACGGACTTCACCCAGGCGCAATTGCTGGCGGTGCCGGCGATCCTAGATCATGAATCAATCCTGCTCACCTCGCCGACGGGCAGCGGCAAGACCCTGGCGGGATTTCTCGCGATCTTCGACGCGCTCCTGAGGAAATTGGATGCGGGTAGCCTGACGTCGACGGTGCAATGCATCTACGTCTCGCCGCTGCGCGCGCTCGCTTACGATATCGGGAAGAATATCCGGGCGCCGATCGTTGGGATGGGACTTGAGAAAAAGGTGCGCATCCATTTGCGCACGGGCGACACCCCGTCGAGCGAGCGCGTGAAATTTCGGGAACGCGCGGCGCACATTCTCGTTACGACGCCGGAAAGTCTGGCGGTAATGCTGGCGCAGGAAAGCTACGCCGGGCATTTCGCCGAGTGTGAGTTTGTCGTGGTCGACGAACTGCATTCGTTCGCCGGGAACAAGCGCGGCGCGGACCTGACGCTGTCACTCGAACGCCTGGAGCGTTTGCGGCTTGAGCACAATCCGGATGCGAAATCATTGTGCCGCGTCGGCCTTTCGGCGACGGCGGCGCCGCTGGATCTGCTGGCGCGATTTCTCGTGGGCGAAGGACGCGAGTGCCGAATCGCCCAGGCGCAGACGGAGAAAAAATCGCTGGTCGAAGTTTTTTCGCCGATCCGGCGCAAGCCGTATCCACCCGCGGGCTATACGGGGGTGCGACTCTACGCGGAATTAGCGGAGCTGATTCGCCGGCGGCAATCGGTGCTTGTGTTCACAAACGTTCGCTCGGCGGCGGAACAAGTCGGGCTGCGCTTGAAGGAGTTGCTGCCGGACCTCGCGCCGCAGATCGAGATTCATCACGCGTCGCTCGATCGAAGTGTGCGGCTCGAAGTGGAAGACCGGCTGAAGAACGGCGAGCTGCGCGCGGTCGTCTGCTCGACGAGCCTGGAAATGGGGATCGACATCGGCGCCGTCGATCTGGTGGTGATGGTCGCGACGCCGAAAGGCGTTTCGCGTGCGATCCAGCGAATCGGTCGCTCCGGGCATTCGCTCGACCGCAGCAGTCACGGCGTGCTCGTTGCCACCAACATCAACGATCTCGTCGAGGCAACCGTGACCGCGAAGCTGGTCCGCGAACGTGCGCTCGATCCGATCAAAATCCAGGAAAAGCCCTACGACGTCGTCGCGCAACACATCGTGGGTCTCGCGGCGGTGGCGCCGGTCGAAGCGGATGAGGTTTTCGATCTGGTCCGTCGCGCTTATCCCTTCCGCGATCTCACCCGGGAAGAATTCGATCGCATCCTTCAATATCTGGAAGGCGGCGGCGCCGCGCTTCAACAACAATACGCCGGTGTGTTTGGGAAAATTCGCGTCGACGACGGCGTCATTTCCCTGGCGCATCCAAGGGTCGCGCGCGAATTCCTGGTCAACATCGGAACAATCCACTCGGAAGGTTTCATCGACGTGCTGCTCCGACGCCGACGCCTCGGCTCGGTGGAAGAAAACTTCATCAAGCAACTCCAGATCGGCGACCTCTTCGTTCTCGGCGGACGGATTGTTAGGCTGATCGATACGGGCGTGCAGGAGGCGTACGTCGAGCGCGCGGACGGCCATTTGCCGACGGTCCCGCGTTGGAACGCCGCGAAGATGCCTCTCACGTCCGGCCTCGCGCGAGCGGTTCGGCAATTGCGGACAGAACTCGAAGCGCAGGTTCGGAAAAGTTCCGACGACGCGGCCATCGCGGACTGGCTCGTGGAACGATATGAAATCTCGATCGCGAATGCGCAGGCAATCGTGGAATTGTTCCGCGCCCAGCTCAGGGTCTCCGATATCCCGATCGGCCAGAAGATGCTGATCGAGCTGTATCGCGAGGGGAATCACGCCCATTACTTTTTCCATTCGCTTATCGGGCGGAGCGCAAACGATGCGCTCTCGCGGATCGTGGCGTTGCGGGTCAAGAACCGCATTGGCGGAAACGCGCTGGTGACGATCGACGACTACGGATTCCTCCTGACTTTGCGGCAATTCCAGGAATTGCCGCTGACGGAGCTACGGGATTGCTTTGTCCGCGACAATGCGGAGCGCGATCTCAGTGCGGCTTTGCGCGGATCCGAGCTGGTAAAGTGGCAATTCCGCGGCGTCGCCCAGACTGGCTTGATGGTGCCGCGGAATTTGCCGGGAAAACAGCGGAAGCAGAAGCAACTCAGCTGGAGCGCGGAAGTCTTGTTCCGAGTATTGGAGCGGCACGAACCGGATCATCCGCTGCTCGTTGAAGCGTATCGTCAGGCGACGCACACTTTTCTCGACGCAGAAGCAGGCTACGCATTTCTCGCGGACGTCCAGGATTTCGACTGGAAACTCGTGGAGCTTCCCGTTGTCTCGCCATTCTCGTTCGCGATCTATGCCAGCGTCATCAAGGAGAACATGATGTTGGAGGATCCAACGGCCGCGATCGAGCGGATCTACCGCGAGATGTACGCGAAGGTTGAGAGCGTTACTTCGTCTTCCCCATCGTAATCGTGTTCGTGGTCCTGCTCATGATTGGCCCAGCAGACTCGATCACGATCACGAGCATCAAAAACGCGAAAGGAGTGGGACCTTACGATCCCACTCCTCCCACACATGAGCGAGGCTTCTCCTTAGCTTTTGCTCTGCGAAATTACGTTTTGCTCTGCGAAACCACTTCGTTCAGTTTGAAGATCGGCAGGAACATCGCGATCACGATGCCGCCCACGATCACACCAAGGAAAACAATCAGGAGCGGTTCGATCAATGACGTCAGGGCGTCCAGCATCGC
>JALYIN010000167.1 GCA_030775765.1 Verrucomicrobiota bacterium | reverse complement strand
AATAAGAATGAGGCAGTCCCGCGCTCCGAGATCTTCGGCTCGCTGATAACGGCGCCACGCACCGTGATGGGTTGGGGTTCCTCTCCCAGCGCGCGCGCCAGGACTAGTCCCGGCGTCTCGGTTGTTGTCGCGCTGTGCAGGAAGAAAAAGCCGAACGCCACCAACGCATACACGGCGATCGACCTGCGCGATAACCAGGCCGCGACCGCGATCGCGGCAATGACGCCGGCGAGCGTGAGCGAACAATCCGGCCAGCGATCGGCGACGAGAATCCCGACCGTTGCTGAAATTGCCAAGCCGAGGAACGGCTGGCGCGGCCATGCACTCAGCAGACTCATGTTCCGGGGGAGCGCGCTAGATCATCTTACTCTCCAGTTCGAATTGGACCGTTCCGCGAAAGCCTTTGATTCACCCCTCGCAGCTTATATGCTTGCGCCACCGTGCCGATTCCTTTTTCGAAAAAAAGCCGGAGGAACATCGTTCGCCAGGCCACGGAGAACGGCGCTGAAAACAAACGCTCTACTCGCGTCCGGCTGATTCCGAGCGCGGATTGGCACAAGCGAAATTTCCTCACCGAAGTCCTCATCCCGTCGCTCTTCACCAAGCGTTCCGGCGATCATGTCCGGCCGCAATTCCCGGAAATCCGCAAGGGCGAGATCGGCATCACCTGGATCGGTCACGCCTCATTCCTGATTCAGACGCATGAATTCAACCTCCTCATCGATCCGATTTGGTCGAAATGGTTGAAAGTGATCAAGCGCTTGAAGCGGCCCGGCTTCGACATTCACCATCTCCCGGCAATCGATTTCGTCCTCGTCACCCACGCGCATTTCGATCATCTCGACCGGCGCACTTTGATGAAAGTGGCGGCCCAACAGCCGATCGTCGTTCCGATCGGCGTCGGTAATCTCGTCCACGACCTCGGGTTCAACATCGTCCACGAACTCGACTACTGGCAGACGCTAAAGCTTGGGCCGATCGAGGTTTCGCTGACGCCGTGCGCGCATTGGGGAGCGCGCTTCCTGGCCGATCTCCATCGCGGCTTCGGCGGATTCGTCATCAAGATGGATGGCCGCACGATTTTTCATTGCGGCGACAGCGCTTACTTCGACGGCTTCAAGGAAATCGGCGAGCGGCACGACATCGAGATCGCGCTTCTTCCGATCGGCGGATACGACGCGCCGACCGGACGCTCGGTCCACATGAATCCCGAGGAAGCCGTGCAGGCTTTCGTCGAGCTGCGCGGGAAGACTTTGGTGCCGTTGCACTACGGCAGTTTCCGGCTCGGCTACGAACCGCTCGACGAACCACCCGCGCGCTTGATAGCTGCGGCGAGTAAGCGCGGCATCGAAGACAGAGTTCTGGTCCTGACCGAAGGCGCGCCGGTTGTATTGTAAGGCGTTTCTGTGAGACGCCGAGTGTGCAACAATTTCCTCGGCGCGGTTGGAGCAGGAGCGGTCGTTGTCGCGTTTTGCCTCATCCTTCTCTGGCACGATCCGCTTCTCTTTTGGAACGACGACTACGAACTCTCGATCCTTCCGGTCTTTGCCGACGTGGCGCGAAGCTGGTCTGAGGGAGCGCTGCCACTGCTGAGTCCTTACTCGTGGGTTTGCGGCAATCTCGCAGGGGAATTTCAGTACGGGACCTTTTCCGTTTTCGTCAATGCCGTCGTCGTCCTAATCTGGAAATTCCCGCTCACGTTCCCGCAGCAGGCCGCGGCCTTGTCGATCGCGCACCTGTTTGTTCTCGCCATGGGCGGTTACCTCCTCGCGCGCGGCCGGAAGCTGGCGCCGTCCTTGTCTATCATGGTCGCGCTCGTCGCGGCCTTGAACGGCTGGATCATCTGCTGGGGCGCGACGGATTGGTTCGGTGCGCTCGGCGCGTTCGCGTGGCTGCCCTGGGCGTGGTGGGGAATGGAGCGCGCGCTAGATCCAGACCGCGGTCAATTTCGTTTTCTTTGGCCTGCGCCCTTCGTTTACCTGGTCGTCACCGGCGGCTTTCCGTACACGGTCCTGATGCTCGGGCTGGTCGCGGCCTGGCTCGCAATCAGGTCGTTAGGCCAAACCCGAAAGCTCACCTCTATTTTGCCACTCCTGTTCGGAGTGATGCTTGGGCTCGGTCTCGCCGCGCCCGCGTGGCTGGCGCTCCTCGATTATGTCCACGGTTCGATGCGCGCCGCCCAGGACAGCGTGGAACATTTTCAATGGCGAGTTCCAGCTGCGGCCCTGCCTGCTTTCATTCTCCCGAATTGGACTGTGAACTGGACCGATTTTTCTTCTCGCCTGGTGCCGCACACGGCGGCGGAACTGGCGTGCGGTTTGGTTTCGCCAGTAGCCTTGCTCGCGGGACTGATCGCCTTTGGACGATCGTTGGTGCGAGCCATCAAATGGGAACTCGGATTACTGCTCCTCGTCCTGCTGCTTTGCATGCTTCCGACCGCAAACGTTTTTCGCTGGAGCTTTCGCTGGCTGCCGTTGCTGCATCTCACCCTCGCGCTCTGCGCCGCCGACTCGTTGCGATTGTTTGCGGCCTCGGCACGCCCGGCGATGAAAAGACCGGGCGCAATCGGATTCATCCTGATCCTGCTCGTGCTCGGGGCAGCGTGGTTGGCGGGCGCGAATGGCGAGCGCGCCGTTCCCTTTGTTTGGATCACGCTCGGCATCGCCGGCGCCTGGGCGTTGCTCGAAACATTGTCCTTAAAAGGCCGCGCGTTGGCGCCTCCGATCGTTGCCGCCGCGTCGTTCCTCGCGACTTACCTTTGTATCCCGCCGAATTGCGGCGTGCCAAAATACAATCTTGCGCGGGAATTAACGGAGCCAACGCCGCTCGATCAGCAACGTCTCTACCTGAGTGTTTACCCGGCGCCGGAAGATTTGTATCGCCTGGAGGCGCACCCGGAGCCATTCGGCACGACCGTCCGGCCCGGCAGCACGTCGATGTGGGGTGGGATTCGTTTGATCAACGGCTACAGCCCAATCCGGCCATCCGGCGTCGCGCGCGAATTCTCATTTGCCATTCACGGCGAGATTCCGCCGGAAATCGGAAACGCCTTGCTCGAAAGCGAGAGCGGGGACGATGGCATGCTCGCGCGAATGGGCATCGACGGAATCATCATCGCCAACGAGGTCGCCACGGATCCGCAGCCTGACACCGAATGGGAACTCGCTGTGACGACAAAGGAAGGCCGCGTGTTCCATCGGCGAGAACCTTTCCCGGTCGTTCGCTCGGTTACGGCGCTGGATTCGCGGCCTAACGAACAGTTCGTTACGGCCGATATTTCCCGGATCGAGAACGGCCGCAATCGACTGGCAGCCGACGTGATCGTTCCACCGGGCGCCAATCCAGCCGTCCTGACATTTTCGCGCCCGTTCTTCAGCGGATACCGCGCCCGGATCGGAGACAATGAGCTGCGAGTGGATTCCTACCGCGGCTTGATGCCCACGATCGAAATACCGGCGGGAACCACGGGTCGACTAAGCCTGATTTATCGGCCGGCCTGGCTGGTCTGGGGCGGCGGCGTATCGATCTTATGCGTGGGTATCGTGGCGGTGGCCGGCGTTTTCGCCATGGGCAAACGCGGCGGTCTCGATCCACCTGATCCTCCTGAACGATTTATTTCTTGAATGCGCCGGTCGCAGTCAGCAAGGCCACCACGCCGATCACAAAGAGAAGGATCAGCCCCGAGATCGTTACGCCCGCGATCGCAAAACCTTTCCCGCCCACGGTGCCTTGGGACTGTTTGATTTTGCGTAGAGCGATGATCCCCAGAATGAGCCCCGTGATTTGTCCCAGCAACATTAACGGAATCAGGGAGGCCACGAGACTCCCGATCGCAAGTCCACTGGCCGGAGGCGATAGGGAAGTTGGAATAAAAGCTCCGGTCGAATCGGTTACGCCCGTGTCGGTCCGCTTCGCCCAAGCCCGGGCGTCGGGCAGCATAAGCATCACAATCAGCACAATGCCGTAGAGTGTGAAAATCCCAAGGCCGACACTGAAATTCTCCTGCTGATGCAGTCCGGGAATCGAGACCTCGCCGATTTCCGACAGATTGCTCATGATTCTCGCGGTCACGTTCGCGAGAAAGACCGCCGCAAACGATCCGAACGCGAAGACTAAACTGCACGTGCGTCCCCAGCGTCGTTCCTTGAGCAGGCCCGTGCCGCCCAGGAAAAGGGTTGCGCCGAGCAGGCAGAACAAAACGAGGATCAGACCCAATGGGACGAGGACGCCGTTGGACGCGCCCAGGCTGGCCAGGCGTGAGATCGATTTGCCAATGGTGACAAGGTTGAGCAGCGCAACGAGTGGCCCCAGGACCACATTCGCATAAGCCAGCTTCTTTAACCGAGCGGGCATCGGAAGGTTGATTAGTGAAATCTGTTCGCTGTCCACGCGCAATCCGCTTCGTTCGTGGCCCTCGTCATGGCAGAAAGAATCGAGCGCCTGGTCTCATCGCCATTTTGGTTGCTACCGTCTTGGCCAACGCGCGGCTCAATCGTCGTTGATGTAGTTGATCGAGCGCTGCACGAATAGCCGGTCCTTCTCGAGCTGCTCTTTGTCCGCCGGTTTACAAACGGCGAAGAGAACGTAGTAGCGATGCTCCCACGGGAACGCGGTCGCGCTGACGAACATCTCGTCCCCATCGCTGTTCTTTCCAGTCGCCGTCAGCATGTTTGCGCCGCCCCGTTCCTGTTCGTCGAATGCCTGGGAAAGTTTCGCGTCTGTGAGGCTCGGCGCATTCATTTCACGAAACGAAAGAGAGCGTAGCAAAAACGATTTCGCGAAATCGGGCAGCCCGCTTTTGGCGGCGACAGCGTCCTTCACTTTTTCCCACGCCACCAGCGCCATCACACTCTTCGGTCCCACGGCGAGGTAGGTTCCATCTTTTCGAAAGGCCGCCTTAAATCCGGCTGGGAAGTCGAGTTCCATGACCGGTTTATCCTTCGGGAATAACACCGCGCCCGCGGATTCCTGGCCGAAAACAGTTCCGCTCGCGAGCGCGAAACAGCCGCTCGCAATCAAGCAGATGTTCCTCCATGTCTTCATGCGCGGCGATGTTCGCAAGATTATTTTTGTTCGGCAACCGTGATCTGCGAGAACGGCGAAATCTTCCGCGTCCCGCGATCGCCCAGCCACCATCGGCCCCAGGCAGCCCAGTCCGGGTCGCTCTCTTTTTCGATCTGCGCTTCGACTTCCTTTCGCCTCTGGCTCGGGTCGACCTTGATGATTTGGAAGACGCCGTTGTCATCCAGACGCTGCCCCGCCAATGTCTCCGCCAAAATCAGTAACCAGCCCGGCGCGTTTTTGTTCCGGGGTAGAAGGTCCCACACATAAACCCCCGCTTCTTGCGCGACGACCAACAGACGTTTCCCATCGGAACTGAATTGCGCGGCTAAGGTGTCATTGCTTTGGAGAGGATCGGCGATCAACTTTCCCGATTCGACATCCCAGATGCGAATCGCCTTGTCGGCGCACACGGTCACGATTTGCCGCCCATCAGGGCTGAAGCCGACGGAAGTGACCTGTGCCGGATGTTCCAACGGATCGGTGAGCGGCTTACCGGTAGCGGCGTCCCAGAGCCGCGCGGTGCGATCCTCCGACGCCGTCGCGATTTTGCTTCCATCAGGGCTAAACCGAGCGAATGCAATGTTCGCGGTGTGACGCAAGGGCGCGCCGACCGCTTCGCCATGTTCGACGTCCCAGACTCGTGCCGTCACATCGTCCAACGTCCAGGTCAGGAGATGGCGCCCATTTGGGCTGAACTCTCCCGAGCCGATGTAGGTGACATATTCCCATTCCGAGACCAACGCGCCACTGGCTGCGTCCCAGATCCGAATCCGTTTGTCTTCCGCCGAGGTCGCGATCCGTTTTCCGTCGGGGCTAAACGACGCCCACATCAATTTGTCTTCATGCGCAAAAGGCTTCCCGATCAGCTCGCCGTTCTCCGCGTTCCAGATTTTCGCGGTCTTATCCTGGGACGCCGTCACCACGCGCGTGCCGTCGGCGCTGAAGTGCGCTGACATGACGAAGGTGTCGTGCGCGAGCGGTGCGCCCAACCGCCGGCCCCTGGCCACGTCCCAGAGCTGCGCGCCTTTTTCCGACCGCGTGACCAGGCGCATTCCGTCGGGGCTGAATTCCGGTAATTCTCCGGTGAAGTCGTAGCTCGTCGGATTCTCGCGCAGCTTCCCGGTCGCGGCCGTCCACACGTGCGCCCATGCGTTACCCATTGGTTCCTGGCTCACTGCCATGATTTGTTGTCCATCCTTCGTGAACTGCGCGGACCTGACCGAGTTGCCGTTCTTGAGTCGCGTGGGCGATGCTGCGCCGGCGCCAACATCCCACACTCGACCTGTCACGTCGGATAATAACGTGACCAGTGTTCCGCCGTCGTTGCCGAAACCGGCCCACCGAACTTCGGTCGGATGAACAATCGGCTCAGAGATCGTCGCGCCGGTTTTCGCATTCCAGATTCGCGCGGTTCTGTCACTTGACGCCGTGACGACGCGCTCGCCGCGTTCGTCAAACTGCGCCGAAGAAATCGTTGCGATCTGTTTCAGTGGGGCCAGCAGCTGTTTTCCGCTCGGAACATCCCAAACGCTGAACGCCTTGGCAGATGCGACGAGCAATCGTTTCCCGTCCGCGGCGAACTCGAGCATGTCGCTGTTTTCGGCTGATTGCGGCAGCGACGCCGTAACTGGATTGCCGTTCTGGGCCTCCCAAATTCGAACCGAATTATCCCGTGCCGCCGTCGCAATGAGCCGGCCATCCGAACTAAAGCGCAGCGCCACGACATCAGCATTGTGGGTTAATGGCTCACCGGCCGATTTTCCGGTGCCGGTCTCCCACACATGAACAGAGGAGTTCGTTGTCGCCGCGATGCGCGTGCCGTCTGGGCTAAACCGGATGAAGCTGATCGTTCCTTCCTGCGCCAGAGGGCCCTTCAACAACTTTCCGCTTTGTGCGTCCCACAGTGACAACGACTCGCCTTGCGCCGTCGCCAGCAGTTTGCTATCCGAGCTAAACTCCGCCGTGTCCGTATCGTTGCTCGTCTCCGCCAAAACCGCGACCGGTTTCCCGCTCTGCGTGTCCCACAAACGCATCACGGCGCCGCCAACACTAACGGCCCGCGTTCCGTCCGGGCTAAGAAAACTGGTGATGCCGTCGCCGCGGTCGCCGTATTTGAACGGCGGCCTGATCGCCGCGCCGGTGCGTGCGTCCCACATTTGGGCGAGGTGGTAGTCGGAAAAAATAAACAGCCGCCGCTCGTCCGCACTCAGATTGAATAGCTGAACGCTGTCGGGATCATTCTTGAACATCGGATGCATGGGCGGCGCTTGCTTCTCGGCGTCCCAGGTCGGCGCGTTCTTGCCCAGGATCGACTTTGCGCTTTCCGAAACGTCTGGGTTCGGCGGTAACTGGGCCGATTGGACCTGGCCTTCAGCTTTTAAGTACTGCAACGGCGCGGCGAAGTTCCGACAAGTCAGCAAAGTGGTTAACCGGAAAAGCGACGCTTCATTCCGCGGGTTGAACGACAGGCTGCGGGCGAGTTGTGCCAGCGCGTCCGAAACGCGCCCCGCCTCCAGCGATCGCGTCGCCTGAAGAAAATCGGATTGGCTCAGCGCGGCCCGGGTCTTGAGCAACGCTTCCTCCGCCCGCGATTTTTCCTTTTCCGCCTGTTCCCGTGCGAGCTGAGCGCGGGATTTTTCTTTCTCCGCCAGACCCTGCGCGACCTGGGCAGTCTGTTTCTGCCGCCAGGCGTAAACGCCACCAGCCACCGCAAGTAAGCCGAGTATCACCACCACGGTTAGCCAGCGGCGAAGCGAGCGGGCCCGTTGCTTCGCCTTCTGCAACTGCATCGCCTTGTCGCGCGCCGTCAGGATTCCCAACGGCACCCCGAGTGCGCCCGCGATTACTTTTAGCTTGGCCAGTTCGAGCCGCTGGTCGTATTCCCGAGTTCTTCGCGCGACCTCCGGCTCATCTATTTTTCCGTTCTTCAGCAGCGCTTCGCGATAAGCCGCCGCCGTCGTCCATCCTTGTTCCGGCTGACCGCCCGGACGGGCGTCGGCTGCGATCGGCTCGGTGCGCCGGCTCCAATCGATGGTTCCGTTTTCCGCGGCGACGCCATAACGCAGCGGCTCGGGCAGGCATTCCGCTGCGTTTGGAATTCCCGACTTTTGTTTGCCGGCGTCGTCGGACACGTTCGGCTCGCCGTCAATCATGAGCGCGAGAATGCGGTCGCTGTTGCCGAGTTCCTTGAAGTAACGAATTTCCTCGGCCACGAAACGCGATTCTGCCGCGCGCGGCGAGCAGATCACCACCAGCAGCCCGCTCCTTTCCAGCGCCTGCTGAATGTTTCGGGTTAGGTCCGCATCCGCGGGCAATTCTTCTTCGTCGCGGAAGACTGGATACAAACTGGCGGGAATGGTGTCGCCCTTGTTGTTCTTCGTCCCGGCGAGATCGGCGGGAATCTCGTATCCTTCGAGAGCTTGATGAAGCCAGGTGGCCCATTGGCGACCCTGCTCCTTGTTATCGGCGTGCCGGTAACTGACGAAGACCGCGTATCGGCGGCTTGAATTTGCGTTCGCGATCTCCATTGCTGCGAGAGCCAGGCCGCTCCCGCGAAACTAATAAACGTCGCGCTTGTAACGTTTGTCGCTCTTCAGCTTTTCGACGTACTCATTTGCGGCGTCGGGATCTTTGCCGCCATGTTCTGCCACGATCTTGCGCAGGGCCGCGTCGACATCTTTCGCCATCCGGCGGGCGTCGCCGCACACGTAGAAATGCGCGCCTTCGCCCTCGAGCCATTTCCAAATCTCAGCGGCGCTCTCCATCATGCGGTCCTGCACGTAAACCTTGTGGGCCTGGTCGCGCGAAAAGGCGCAGTCGATTTTGGTAAGGACGCCTTCCTTTTGCAATTGGTCGAACTCGTCCTTGTAAAAATAATTACAGGACGCTTTTTGCGATCCGAAGAAGAGCCAGTTTTTTCCCTTCGCGCCGACGGCCTTGCGCTCCTCCAGGTAAGCGCGGAATGGGGCGACGCCCGTTCCCGGTCCCACCATTATGATGGGCGTGTTGTTATCTTCCGGTAGACGGAATTTCGATGTGTTTGGGAACACCGGGATCGGCACGTTGTCCGCGCGCTCGGCGAGGAAGGTGGAGCAAACACCTTTCCTTGGCCGGCCATGGCTCGTGTATTTCACCACGTCGATCGTGAAATGCACCTGGTCCGGATGCGCCTTAAGGCTCGAGGAGATCGAGTAGAGGCGCGGCTGCAATTTCGCCAGGACATCTACGAAATCCTGCGGCGAAATTTTGATCGACGGATGCTCGGTGAGGAAGTCGATCACTTCCATTCCCCAGAGATAACGATCGAGATCTTCTTTTCGTTCCGGATCGAGCAGTTCCGTGATCAACGGCGCCGCGCTGGCCCGCTCCGCGATCATCTTCAAGAATTTCGGAGTCGTCTGCGTGATGCGGCAATCGCGCAGCAGCGCTTCGCGCAAAGTCGTCTCACCTTTCGGGCCTTTCACGTTCTCGTCGCCCCTCGCGCAGATCGCCTTGAGGATTTCATCCACCAACGCGGGATCGTTCGTCGCCCACACCGTCATCGAGTCGCCGACTTCGTAGCTCAGTCCCCAGCCGCTCAGGTCGATTTCAAAATGCCGGGTGTCTTTGTCCGAACCTTCGCCGCAGAGACTGCGGTTAACGGTGAGTTTTCCGGGGAACGGATTTGTGCGGCTGTAGGGCGAAGCTGGCTTCGCAGCGGCAGATGAAGTTTCAGTCGCCATAAGTTTTCTTTCTGCGACCGGGATCGCCGATCCCGGCTACAACTACGGGCCGTTGTTGCCGATCGCGAGAGTGGGGCAAACATCCATCGCGCGCTGGGCCGCGCCGGTTTCCTCGTCGTTTTCGGGCTGCTTGTAAAAATAGACGTAGGTCTCGTCGTCGTTGTATTTCAAAAGATTAGGAGCCTCGTCGAGACAGACACGGCAGGGCGTACAGGTGTTATCGACGTACCAGGCGCCTTCGGTGTTTTCAGGAAGTTTGTTTGCTTTATCGGCCATGGAAAATTTTTAACCGAAAAGGAACAGCCGCGGCAATCTTATTTCGGCGGCGGAGTCGGCTCGATGAGCGGAGCGGGCTCGATGTCGGGCGCATAATCCAGTGGCGGAGTGGGACTGACGGTGGCGGGCGGCTCCGGCCCGGGCAGAGGGGTCAAGAGCACGCCGCCTTTGGTCATCAGCTTCCCATTGCGCGCCATCACGTCTTCGACGCGATACAAACTTCCCCAACGCCGGCCATCCTTCGAATCGCCCGATTCGGAATGGAGATAGAATTTTTCCATCTCATCGAGATGGAATGGTCGCGCGCCACGCCGGCCGAAGACGACAGTCTGTCCGCCCGTTTCATCGACGACGCGATCGCGTTCGAGCCCGCGCGAAACCGCGAGCGCTTCACCATGGGTCGGATAGGTCGCGATCAATTTCGGGTTCGGCCGCGGACTGAATCCCTGCGCGCCCGGCACCGTATCGGGGGAGATGAGCTGCACGACGCGCAATCCATTTCGCCCGTCGGCCACGAGCGCGAATTGCGATGCACTCACGCTTCCGATCTGCACGGCCCGCGTGTCGTTGAGCTGGCCATCAGCGTTGAACATCTGGTCGAGGTGGGGCCTCTCCGGATTTTCCACATCGATAATGGCGAGGCCTTCGGCTCCATTCGCCACGTAAGCGTAGGTCCGTGCGACATAGAGCCGTCCCGGATTTCGCAAACCCACGACCGCTCCGCGGATCGGTTCCGGTCGGTAGGGATCGGTGATGTCAAGAACCTTGAGACCTTCGCTGTCGGTCACGAACGCGTAACGGAACTGGATCGAGACGCAGTGTGGGTTGCGCAGGAA
>JALYIN010000166.1 GCA_030775765.1 Verrucomicrobiota bacterium | reverse complement strand
GTATGGGCCTGGGATTGCCGATCGTCAAACGGACCGTGTTCGACCACAACGGGCGGGTCGATATCGATTCAAATCCTCACGGCACTTCGGTGAGTGTCATGCTGCCCGCGACCACGGTCGCGGTGTGAGCCGATTTCGATTTTCGATTTCGGATTTTGGATTTAAGGTTCCGTCCCCGTTCCGACGCAACCTAACCATCCAAATCGAATGATCGTCACCACCGCTCAGCTTTACAAACACGCCTACGGTAAATACGCCGTCGGCGCTTACAACGTTAACAACATGGAACAGCTCCTCGGGCTGTTCAGCGGCAACGTTCGCAGCACGGCGCCGTTTATTATCCAGCTTTCCAAAGGCGCCCGGAAATATGCCGACAAGCGGATGCTCGAGGCGATGGTTCGCACCGCCTCGCAAATCTTTCCGGAGGCGATCTTCGCGGTGCACCTCGATCACGGCGATGAGGAGACCTGCTACGATTGCATCGAGTCGGGCTTTTACAGCTCGGTGATGATCGACGCCAGCCACGAGTCGTTTGAAGAAAACGTCGCGATCACCAAACGGGTCGTCGAGAAGGCGCACGCCAAGGGCATCAGCGTTGAAGCCGAGCTGGGCCAACTCGGAGGCGTGGAAGAGGACATCAAGGTCGATGAAGGGCATGCATCGCTGACGAATCCGAAGGAAGCCGTGGAATTCGTGAAGCAGACGGGGTGCGATTCATTGGCGGCCGCGATCGGCACCAGCCACGGGGCCTACAAATTCAAAGGCCAGCAGAGCCTCCACTTCGACGTCATCGAGGAGATCCAACAGCTTATCCCCGGCATGCCGATTGTGATGCACGGCAGCTCCAGCGTTCCGATCGAAGAAGTCCGGCGAATCAACGCGGCCGGTGGAAAACTCGATCCCTCGGCGCGCGGCGTGAACGAGGAGGAATATTTGCCCGCGGCGCGGCTGGGCGTGACCAAGGTGAACATCGATACGGACGGGCGCCTCGTTTGGACGCGCGTTCACCGCGAATTTTTCCGGGACAAACCCGAGGAATTCGACTTCCGGCCACCGGGGAAAATCTTCGTCGAGGAATACGCGAAGTTCATCGCGCACAAGAACGGAAAACTCGGCTCGGCCGGGCAACTCGACGCCGTGCGCGCAAGCCTGGAAGCTTAGGACGCGTTCGCGCCTCTTCGGGCGGAGCAGGCTAGAAACCGGAGAAGAAATCTTAGGCAACCCCAGTGGGATTTCAGTCCGATATCAGGGTTGGCAAGGATAGTGCTTATACTGGTTATAGTAATTATAAGAATGACCCTATGAAAATCCTGTCCCGCGATGCCGTCGAGTTCCTCCTCATTGATGATGATCCTGCCATCACCAAGTTCCTGGTCACCTACCTCAAGCAAAAGGGCCACACCTGCGAGTTCCTCACCGAAGGTTTCAAGACCGCTGCCTGGCTCGAATTCCACCGCTGCGACGTGGCGGTTGTCGATCTCAACATGCCCAAAGTGGATGGCATCTCTCTCATTGCGTTCATTCGCGAAATGAGCCAGAACCTCCCGATCATCGTTTTCACTGGCGTCGGCTACGACGAAGAACGGATGCATGCCGCTTTGCGGGCCGGCGCCAACGGTTACGTGAGCAAGAACCTCCCGATCGAGCAGCTCTACTGCGTCCTGTCGCGTGTCCTGGCGACTTGCCAGCAGCGCGCCCGGCGCGAGTCGCTTACCCGCCCGCAACACGCGTTGGCTGGCGCCGCGTAACGCTTCGAAGCCGGTGAATTATTTGGGCGTGGCTTCCTCGAGAAGCCAGCGCAACGCCTCGGCCGAAATGCATTCCGCCCCGCACGCGCTCGCCGTTTCCTGTTCCAGCACGTCGCTCGTCGCGACGAGGAGTTTGAAGCGGCCGCCATATTTGCTCGCCAGCCGTTCAATGATCGAATCAGCGGTTTGTCCCTCCCGCGAATAAAAGATTTGGATTTCGCCCGGCTCGGAAAGGACGCTGACCGAATGCCCTTTTCCATCGAAGACCACGGCAACGCGGGTCCCGGTCCAGTCCTGATAGTCGCGCAGCTTCTTGGTTAGCGCCTCCCGCGCCAGCGAAGTCCGGCGGGCGTGGAGTTTGCGCAATTCCGGCCAGGCAAAAATGACGCTGTGGCCGTCGACGATGAGATATTCCGCGCGCACGTGCCTGGGAAAGGCGGGTCCGCAAGACCGTGGCGAAGCGCTACGATTCGTCCTTTGCCGCAGCCGCCGGTTGTTTCTTCGTTTTTGCTTTTGCCGGCTTTGTCACTTCCCGCCGAACGGGCGCAGCTTTGGCCGCGGCTTTCTTTCGTTCCAAATAAGCCACCCGCCGGCGCCGCTTCGTTCTCACCCGATGTTGCTGACCCATATCGCGCTTCTATAGGGCGGAAGTAAGAGGGGTGCAACGCCAATTCCTGAATGAGATTGCCATGCGCGCCAGCAGTTTCATATCATGCGTTTCATCAGCGCGTTTCCCCCTCGCCGTTTCCGCATCCCATCCAGGCAATTGATTTTCGCATCAGTCGCCTTGCTGGGGATCTCTGCTGTTTTGGCAATTCTCAATTTGCAAAAGACACGCGGGCTGCGGATCGAGGTCGGGCAAAGCGAAACGGCCCGCGAATACGCGGAGCAGCAGCAAGCTTCCCGTGAGAAACTGCTCAGGGACCGCGAAGCTGCCGTCGCCGCGGCCAACGCAAAATTCGGCGAAACCCAAACCAAGGTCACAAATACGGAAGCCGATCTGGCCCGGATCCAGGCGGAGAAAAACGATCTGCAGGCAAAAGTGCGCACGAACGAGACCGAGATCGCCGAGCTGCGGAAGCGCATCGAGACCGCGACGACCAAGCCCGACGCGCCCGGCGCCGCGCCCGCGGGATCGATC
>JALYIN010000165.1 GCA_030775765.1 Verrucomicrobiota bacterium | reverse complement strand
CTTCTGCACCGGGGCCTGGCCGAAACGCATCGTAATTCCCTTGTCGAAAATCTGCCCGAGCGGGAATGCGTCGTAGGGCATTCCGTAAACCCCGACTACGGTCACGGTGCCGCCGCGCCGCACGGCGCTGATGCAGAGCTTGAGAGCGTTGATGCTCCCCGCCTGCAGGTGGACAATGTTCGATAGCTTGTCCATCAGCTTCCGGTCCGCTTCGAGGCCGACGGCGTCCACGCAAACATCGGCGCCGCGGCCTGATGTCAGGTCGCGAATCGCCCGCACCGCGTCGCCGTCCGCGGCATTCACAACCTCCGAATTCGCAGCCCGCCGCGCCATGTCCAAACGATACGGCTGGATGTCCACGCCGATCACGCGGCCAGCCCCGCGCAGCCATGCAATTTTTTGCGCCATCAAACCAACGGGTCCGCAACCGAACACCGCGACCGTTTCGCCGCCTTTCAAGTTCGCCCAGTCGATCGCGGCCCATCCCGTCGGAAAAATATCGGTGAGGAAAAGGACCTCCTCGTCCTGGAATCGGTCCGGCACTTTGCGCGGCCCGAAGTTCGCGTAGGGGACTCGGACAAATTCCGCCTGGCCGCCGTCGTATCCGCCGTAGAGATCGGTGTAGCCGAAGAGTCCGCCGCCCTTCTGATCTACAAGTCCGCCTTCCGGTCCGTACTTTTCCGGGTTCGAATTCTCGCAGTGCCCCGGCAACCCGTCGCCGCAGAAAAAACAGTGCCCGCACGCGATCGGGAACGGCACTACGACCCGGTCGCCCTTTTGCACCGCCGTCACCCCGCGGCCGCGCTCTTCTACGATCCCCATGAACTCGTGCCCCATCACCATGTCGTTCTTCTGTGGAATGAATCCGTTGAAGATGTGAAGGTCCGACCCGCAGACCGCAGTCGACGTTACCCGCACGATGATGTCCTCATCATGCTCGATCGTCGGATCAGGAACCTGATCGACTTGGACGTGCCCTGGTCGGTGAAAAACGAGCGCTTTCATGTTCAGGAGAAACGAATCCGCGCACCGGCCTGGATGCGGAAATCTTCTCGCGTCACTTTCCTGGCGCACTAGATTGCTCGCCGAGCCATGGCAGAAGAACGAAAAACTCTAGAGCAACGCGCCCAGATGACGGACATCGAACGTCTGCGTCATTCCGCTGCCCACGTCCTCGCGACGGCCATCTTGAAAATTTGGCCCGACGCCCAGTTCGCCGCCGGGCCGCCGGTCGAGAACGGCTTCTATTACGACCTCGAGCTCGACCACCGCATCTCGCCCGAAGATTTCGAGAAGATCGAGGCGGAGATGAAAAAGGAAGTGAAAGCCAACCACACCTTCGAGCGGGTTGCCGTCTCACGGACCGAAGCCTTGGATATGGCCAACCGTGGTGTCCTCGGTGCCCTTGGTGAGAGATCTTCTCCTTCGAAGTTCAAGCTCGATATCATCCAGAACATTCCCGAGGGTGAAGAGATCTCGCTCTATCGCAACGGCGAGTTCACCGATCTCTGCGCCGGCCCGCACGTCATGCGCACCGGCAACATCGGCGCATTCAAGCTCACCCATGTCGCCAGCGCCTATTACAAAGGCGACGAAAAGAACCCGCAGCTCCAGCGCATTTACGGAACCGCCTTCAAGAACAGGACCCAGCTCGACGAATACTTCGCCATGCTCGAGGAAGCGAAGAAGCGCGACCATCGCAAGCTCGGCAAAGAGCTGGAGCTATTCACCTTCGACGACGACGTCGGCCCCGGCCTCCCCCTCTGGCTTCCCCGCGGCGCCGCCATCATCGACGAACTCGAGAAACTCGCGCGAGAAACGGAATTCGCCGCAGGATATCAACGCGTCCGCTCAACGAATCTCGCCCGCGAAAGCCTGTACTTAAAAAGCGGCCACCTTCCTTATTACAAGGAGTCAATGTTTCCGCCGATGGAACTCCATGATGCTTCGGGTAGGGTGGGCGTCTCGCCCGCCGGTTCAGGCATCTTGCCTGAACGAACTTCCTCCCCCGCCAGTTACACCCGCCGTCGCAGCCTGCCGCACTTCGAACAACCTTGGGCGATTTACGCAATCACATTTACTACCCGCGATCATCGTCCGCTTTCTCCTGCTTCTCGTAGCGCCGTCCTCAACGCATTACGTCATTTTCATGATAAGCGTTATTCACTTTTCGCCGCGGCGGTGATGCCGGACCACGTCCACCTCCTCATGCAACCGTGGATCAAGGAACAAGACGCCGCCGGTGAAAACGTCTTCTGGTCGTTAGGCGAGTTGATCCACTCGATCAAGTCATTCACCGCGAAAGAGATTAATCGGATCGAAGGCACCGCCGGTGAAGTCTGGGAACAGGAGCGTTTCGATCGCTACGTTCGGGGCGATCGCGACCTGGAGGAGAAGTTCCACTACATCCTATCCAATCCCGAGCGTGCGGGGTTAGTCGATCCGGAAAAAGGCTACCCGTGGGTCTGGACGCAAGACGATGAAGTTCAATCGGGCAGGATGCCCGATTCGGCGGGCGAGACGCCCACCCTACCCGAGACATCGCGCGTCGAGCGATATTACCTGAAGGCCATGAACTGCCCACATCATCATAAGATGTATGCGGCGTTGCCGCGCAGCTATCGCGACCTGCCGTTGCGGTTGGCCGAGTACGGCACCTGCCACCGCTACGAGCAGAGCGGCGAACTCTTCGGTCTCATGCGAGTGCGCTCGTTGCAGATGAACGACGCCCACCTCTACATGACGTCCGACCAGTTCGAGGCCGAGTTCAATGCCGTGAACGAGATGTATCTGAAATACTTCAAGCTCTTCGGCATCGACCGGTACGTGATGCGCTTCTCCACTCATGATCCATCACGGCTCGGGGAGAAGTTCGTGAACGAACCGGAGCTATGGAAGCAAACCGAAGACATGACTCGCGGCGTTCTACAACGCGCCGGCATCAACTATGTGGAAGTGCCTAACGAAGCCGCCTTCTATGGCCCGAAGATCGACGTCCAAGTCTGGAGCGCGATCGGCCGAGAGTTTACCATCGCCACGAACCAGGTCGATTTCGCCCAGCCGCGCCGGTTCAATCTCGTTTACAAAGACCGCGATAACACCGAGAAGACGCCTCTCTGCATCCACCGCGCGCCGCTCGGCACCCATGAACGTTTCATCGGCTTCCTCATCGAACATTACGCCGGCAATTTCCCCCTTTGGCTCTCCCCCGAGCAGGTCCGCATTCTCCCGATCGGCGATGAAGCTCCACTACTCGACTACGCGCGTTCAATTCAAGCCGAACTCCGCACTCACCAAGTCCGCTGCGAACTCGACGCCAGCACCGACCACATCAAAGCCAAGATCGCGAACGCCGAGCAAATGAAAGTCCACACCATGCTCGTCATCGGCAATCGCGACCTGGAAGCCAATGCCGTCAGCGTGCGCCTCCATGGCAAAGGCAATCTCGGCGCGAAGCCGCGCGCCGACGTCGTTGCGGAGATTCTTTATTCAATCCAACAACGATCACTCAACGCGTGAGAACATTTTTGTTCGTGGCGGTCTCATCGCTCCTCGCATGGCTGCCGGAACTTTCTGCGGAAGATAGGAGCAGTAATGACGAACAGTTCACACGCCTCGAAGCCAGGGCCCCCAACGTCCGCCTCGGCGTCTGCGCCTTTGACCTTTCGACGAAGCGGCGGGTCGATTACCGCTCGGACGAACGATTCATCATGTGCAGTACGTTCAAGGTTCTTGCGGCAGCCGCGGTTTTGAAGCGGGTCGATGAGAACAAGGAGAAGCTGGATCGCTTCGTCCGCTACGGGGAGGTGCAGCTTCTGTCCTACGCGCCGGTCACGCGCGAACACGTGAAGGAAGGTGGCATGACTTTGGAGGCGCTCTGCGCAGCCGCGGTCGAGCAAAGTGATAACACTGCCGCCAACCTCTTGCTGGAAGCGATCGGCGGACCGCAGAAGTGGACCGAATTCGCGCGGAGGCTGGGCGACAAATTCTCGCGGCTCGACCACAACGAACCTGACCTCAACATCGCGAGGCCCGGAAAGGAGGACGATACGACTAGGCCGGCGGCCATGTGCGCCGATCTCCAGCGGTTGTTCACGTCCGATGTCCTGTCAGCCGTGTCGCGGACAAAACTGGAGAGCTGGATGCAGCAAGGCCAGACCGGCCTGAAGATGATTCGAGCGGGTATCGCGACCGATTGGAAAGTCGGGGATAAGACCGGACGGAGTGGAGACGGCGCGACCAACGATATTGCGGTCCTTCGGCCTCCTGGTGGCGGGCCGATCTTCCTCGCCATCTACACATTCGATCCGACCGAACCCCAGGATGCGCGCGACCAGTTAGTCGCGGAAGCGGCAAGAGCGGCCATTGAGATGCTAGCGAAGTAGACGGCACTTCACGGCGGCAACTCCCACCGTTCGGCCGGCGTGTCGATCCGAGCGGCGGTGACGTCGCCCAGGAACTGAAGACGACGGCTGGACTTTTTCGCGGCGGGGAAAAGCGCCAGGTAGAACTTTTCGCCGCCATCGCGCTGTTTCAGCCAATCGCGTTGTGCCTCACGAGGAAAACGTTCCCTGCGCACTCCGAGAAATTTCATTCGGTCTTTCCGCGGATCGGTTTTCCATCGGGGTCGATGTAAATCTTTTCCACTTGCTGGCCGCGCTCGTCGTAGGTGGCTTTCCAACCGTGGTAACCGTCCTTGAGCACCATCGGTTCGTCGTTGAGGCCGTGGTAGGTCTGTTGGACGATGTTCCCCCGGCCGTCGTAGGTGAACTTAACCGTGACATAGCCGATCGCAAGAAGCGCGGGTTTTCCATCGAGCCCCAGGTAAGTCGTGGCGGTTTCATTACCACGTTCATCGAACTTCGATTGCCAGCCATGATATCCGTTCTTGTGCAGGATAGGCTCGCCGTTGTTCCCGAAAAACGTGACTGTCGTCGCTTTTCCGCGAGCGTTGTAGGCAAACTTTACCGTCGCAAAACCAAGGCTGCCCAAGACCGGCTTGTCATCCAGGCCTAGCAAGGTCCGAACCAGTTCGTTGCCGCGCTCATCAAATTTCGATTGCCAGGCATGGTAACCTTCCTTATGCAGGACCGGCTCCCCGTTGACTCCGTAATAGCTGGTCAGTGTAGCCTTGCCGTGCTGGTTAAACGTCGCCTTCATGATGGCATAACCCTCGGCCAGCAAGATCGGTTTTTGGTCCAGACCGATGAAGATAGTATCCGTTTCATTGCCCCGCTCGTCGTAACGAGACTGCCAGCCGTGGTAGGATTTCCTGTAAAGAACCGGCTCTCCTTTTACGCCGTCGTAAGTTACCTGAGTACTGTTGCCGTGAATGTCGTATTCCCAGTTGACCTTTGCATAGCCATCCGGCATCAGGATCGGCTTGCCATCCAGGCCCAGGTAGGTCTTTTGGCTCCGTCGGCCGTGGTCGTCATATTTCGATTCCGAGCCGTGATCGCCGTCCTTATGCAGGACCGGCTCGCCATTCACCCCATATAGACTCATCCTGGTCTCGCGGCCGCCGGCGTCATAGGTTGACTTCATCGTGGCAAAGCCGGCGCTCAACAGAACCGGCTTTTCATCGAGGCCCAGGTAGGTCGTCGCGATCCGGTTTCCGCGATCGTCGTACTGACCATCCCAACCATGGTTCCCGTCCTTGTGCAGAAGCGGCTCTCCGCTCGGCCCCCAATAGCGTTTGTGCGTGACCTTGCCGCGGCCGTCGAAGACATTCACGACGCGATGAACTCCTGAATCTCGCTCGAGGGTCGGCTTGCCCGCTGCATCGAAATACGCTTCCTCGAGTTCGTTGCCATCGGAGTCGTATTTCCGGCGGACAATAGCGTAACCGGTGGTGATGACGACCGGTTTGCCGTCGGCACCTATGAAAGTGGTCGCGACTTCGTTGCCGCGCTCATCGTACTCCGACTCCCAGGCATGGTTGCCATCCTTGTGGAGCAACGGCTCCCCGTTCACGCCATGATAGCTCTGGCGCGTCTTCCGTCCCCGCGCGTCAAAGCTTGACGACATCGAAGCGTAACCGGAGACGATAAGCGTCGGCTTGCCATCCAAGCCAAGATAGGTCGTGGCAACGGTATTACCGCGCTCATCATACTGCACCGCCCAGGCGTGGTTACCATCGCGATGCAAAACGGGCTCATTGTTGACGCCGTGGTAAGTCATCCGAGTTACTTTGCCCTGGCCGTTATAAACCGATCGGTAGATAGCTACGCCGGTGCCGAGCAAGGTCGGTTTGCCATCCAGGCCGACATAGATGGTCGCGATCGCGTTCCCTGATACATCATATTCCTCCAGCATGCCGTGGTATCCGTCTTTATGGAGCACGGGCTCGCCATTGGCCCCGTGATAGGTAGTCCGCGTCGAGCGACCCAACGCGTCGAATTCGTTTCTCGAGCTATACCAGCCCTCCTTGACCGGCATCGGTTTCAGGTCGGGGCCAAGGGAGCGCACTTCGGCCATCCAACCTTTGTCGTTGTAGAAAATAACTAGGCCGCAGTTACCGGCGTTATCGATCATGTTCTTACCGTCAGCGTCGAGCGAGAGTACCTGCGTGACCTGCCCGCCGGAGTTATGGCTCATGTTCTGGCCGAAAGCGCCATCCGGCCCGGCCGCGGGCAGGTTCTTTCCGTCTCGATAGGTGACGCGATCTTCCCACCCATCCTTGTCGTAATGGATCAAGACGTATTCGGCCTGCGAGCTGCGCTGCAACTGCGGGAACCCGTCCGGGCCAACGAAGCGCGCCAGCCGGCTGTCGGCTGGACCCGAACCTGGCGGCGAATAGATGAACCCAAAGACCATGAAACCCTCGCGGTCGAGGGCGCGCTCGTAGATGATTTCGCCATCGGCGTTGGAAATGAATTCCCACTGGCAAACGGTCTGGAGTCCAAGCCGCTCCGCGCGCGCCTGGGTTTGGCTTCCTTCCGGGTCGCCGCTATCGGAATCTCGCTTCCACAAGTAAGTGCCGACGGTATGGTTCGTGGTCGGCTTCAACCGCGCATCCACCGCTATCATTCGAAAGGCCGGCTTCCAATGCCACTTCCACCCATCGCGAGTAATACCTTTGTGGATCAGCAAAAACGAGACGGCGTGATGTCGCGCGTCCGTTTCCGAAATCGGGATGGTGCCGACTGGGAACCCGTTTCGCTTCGAGAAGTCCGTGAAGTAAGCCTTATGTTCCTGGACAAAGAAGTAATAGCCGCCCCAGATCGTAGCTATCAGCGCGACCGCCAGGGCGCAGGCTACTACGAGGGTCACGCGTTGCTTGCGTCTTTGCGCTACCTGCTCGGCGCGCAGCCGCTCAGCCTGAGCCAATGCTTCGCGCGTCAGGCGCGAGTCACGGCTGGCCTTGATAACAGGAACAAGGACGTCGTGGGTAAGCTCGACGCGCCGGGTATGGTGCCGGTCCTCATAAGCGAGCAGCCGGCGGTTCACTAACTCATTCAGGATAGGCAGGGTGACATCAGGCCTGGTCAGCGCGTCATCCAGCGCCGCGCTGTTGCGATGGCCGCTCGCGGTCAGAAGTTCATCTTCGATAAAGAGCCGCACCCCCGGCGGAAAATCAGCCAGCGTCCGAAGGTAGAAGTCCTCGAAGATCTTGTGCTGTTCGACGTCGAGAAGATCAGGGGCGATTTTCGCTTCCGGCCCACGCGCGAGGCGCCGCTCGTTCAGCTCGCGCAGCACGAGGCTCAACAACGCCGGCGCCACCGTGACCTCGTCCGACTCCCCCGCCCCGCCCGCGACGTATTGCACGATCCGATCTTCGACTCCCGCCGCCAGCAACGGTGCTCCCAGCGCAATGACCTGCCGCGCCTGTTTTCCTCCCATGGGGAGAAGGCGCAAGCGGTTCTGTCCGAGAGCACGGAAATGCGAACGAATCCGGTCGAGGTCCGCGAGATAATCCTCGCGCATCGCCAGCAGCACCTTGAGTGGCGTAGGCTTGAAATTGAACTCCTTCACGCGCGACCGATCGTCGCGGAGCGCGGACGGCGGACGATTCTCCACGAGATCGGCAAATTCCATGATGAACGCATTCGCCTGCGCCGTTCTTTCAGGCGTTTCGCGACCGAGCGTGAAGAATTCCTCGAACTGATCGAACGCCAGGAACGGCGCGACCAGATCGTTCCGCGCGCTCCAGAAATGATTTTCTTCGCGATGAAAGTATTCCCACAACGTCTCGTCCGGGCGCGGCTGGGGAGCTTCCACCCTCGCTGCGATCGCCGCGGTGGTGATGGCGTTAAGGATTTGATGCGATAACGGCAACGCGCCTTCGAGATAATCGAGCCGGATCGGCACCGGCAGAATGTTTTCCTCGCGCAACGCGGGAAACAGTCCCGCTTGCACCAGCGAAGTTTTGCCGAGACCGGATACGCCGTAGAGCAGCGTGAGCGTATCGCGCCGGACGAGCCGCAAGAGGTCCTCGATTTCATCGCCGCGTCCGGCGAAAAAGCTGCGATCCCCTTCCGTGAAGGAAGCGAGCCCGATCCACGGATGCTGGGCGTCGGCCCGGTCGGCCCCGGAATCGTTCATTGGGCAGCGGCTTTCAGGCGACGTTCGCGCACGATGTCCGTCAGCGTCTTAACGAATTCCGGTTTCGCTTCGCCGCCGCTCGCACGCGTGTAGTGGAAGTCGCGAAAGCCACTGAAGCTGACCGCGTTTTCCGGCGTGTCATCGATGATCACTGGGTGGATCAACCGCGCGGTCGCGCGATCCATGTCACGCAATCGTTCCAGGGCGCGGTTCCATTCCCGGATGAAAATGCCTTCATCGCGCTTGTTGGTGTTCGCCGAAATGACCGGGACGAAAACGTCGCAGCTCGCGATGTTCTGCTCGATCACCGGCCACCAGGGATCGCCGGAGCCGAGCCGGCCCTTGTCGAACCAGACGTCGAGACCAGCGTTGCCCAGGCTGTTCTGCAACCGCTCGACCGATTCCACATCCTGGCTTGCGTAGCTGACGAAAACGGCGGGCGGCTTGCTGGAATTAAAAGCCGCATGCACTTCGGTGGGCGTCGCCGGCTTCTCCGTAAAGGCATCCCATTTTTCGGCGAGCTGATCGACGAATTCGATCGGGTTCGCAACACCAAAGGACTTTGTTTGCGGGCTGAAGTTCTCCAGGAAATCGCGCAACTGCAGGTCCGCGACCACCGCGCCGTCCGCGACGAACTCGCGCGCTTCGTTACCGCTGTAGAGACGGTCGCGCCGGGCCAGCCGGACGAAGAAGCGCGCCAGCCAGTCCGGATGCGCGTTGCCGATGAGCAGCAGGCGCTTGGTGCGCAACTCGTCGAAGAGATTCGCGAGCCGCCCCGACATTGATTCTTCATGCAGCTTCCAAATGAACTCGAGCGTCTCCTCGTCGATCAAGGCGCTGTCGGGAATGCCGGAAATTTTCCCGAAAAGATGGAACACGATGCGGTGGGGCGAGCGGGCGTAATCCCGCGGAATGTCGCAAAGAGTGGAGTTTGGCGCGTAAGCGAAAACGTGATCGGCCGGCGTCCCGAGCGTCTTCGCCAGCAGCGAATCGACGGTGGTGCTCACGAACAATCGCAGCGGCTCGATCGTGGCGAGTTTGCGCAGCGGCTCGGGAATCGGGAGTTGCCCCTGCGCGTCGCGCACCTCGTTCAGAATTTCGAAGGTTTTGACGTTGACGTCGTCGCGGGA
>JALYIN010000164.1 GCA_030775765.1 Verrucomicrobiota bacterium | reverse complement strand
AACCTTGCGGATCGTGCACGCTGTCCTTGACGCCGGCTGCGCCCATAAGCCCATGCGAAACCTCACGCGCCCGTTGCTGGGTACGATGATCGATCTCGCTGAACGCAAGATGAATGTGAGGCACCGGGTCTCCGAAAAGGTCCTTCACCGCTGGATCAAGCGACACGCGGCTCTCGGGGTTGGGCTGATGTTCGGTCTCGGCGGCGATTCCCACCCAATGTCCGAAGTTGGCGCGGTCATAGCGAGCGAGCGCCTTGCCCCAAATATGCCGCCGCTCCATCTCGCCCAATGGATCGCGGTCCGAGAAGACGAACTCAATCTTCACAGCGCCTGTTTCACGGCGATCGGCGCCGTAATAGTAGGAAAGGCACTCGAGTACCTCATATCCGACGCGGCCAGGATAAAAACGTCGAGTTGGCAGGTGCCCGTTCGTGTAGACGTAAGGATGTTCCATGAAATTGCGCCCGACTTGATCCGAATGGTTGCCGCAGTTTGACAACAGTAACAAACGCGCTGACTCAACGGCATGCGCTGCCACCACGTAGTTGCGTCCGCTGATCTCGCGTTCTTGATGGTCGAGCGTGGAGACATGGATGGCCTGGACGGATGCCGAGGCGCTCAAATCGATTTTGCGCGCCACGGTGTTGGTAAACAGATCGCACAGACCGGAGCGCTCCGCCCGCGCTACATGCACATCGGCGCTGTAGCGGGCGCCGCTCGGACACGCCTCGCAACTCGACATGGCGACGCAACGGCCCCGCCCGCCGTAGGGTCGCGAGTTGATCGCGAATGACGTGGGATAGACTTGGATTCCCAGGCGCTCCGCCACCGGCTGCCACATCGCATCGTCGACCGTCACCGGAAATCCGGGATTAGGATAGTCGCGGCTGCGCTGCGGCTGCGCAGGATGGTGGGTACCCGAGACGCCGAGTTCCCAGTCGGCGCGGCAATAATAGGGTTCCAAATCGTCGTAGGAAAGGGACCAATCCACGCCGGTGCCGAAAAGAGAGGCCGTGTGAAAGTCGGTCGGCAGCAGCCGGTTGATCCGGGCGCCCCAATGTAGCGTCGATCCACCCACGCCTTTCAGGCGGTGCGATTCCAATTGGTACGGATAGCCGATCGAGTCAGCAGACGAGTCCGTAAAGCGGTCGCGTTCCGCGTGCGCGTACTGCCAGGTAGGTACGCCCATAATCTGGCGATCCCTGATCTGTGCCGGGCGGTTGGCGAACTCGAAGCGCCGACCCGCCTCGATGAGTGCGACCGTACGGCCGCGGCTGGTTGCCTCTGCTGCGAGAAGTCCTCCTACCAGTCCAGCGCCGACGATGACAAGATCGTAGCGTCGCGCAGGACTCATGGATACGCCGCGCCCGGCTCCAGCACTTCGTGCCAATCGCCGGGGACGCCGGGCCAGCGCCGGTAGCCGCGAGCGCTCCAGGCAGCGCTCGAATGGCGGTAGATCCACGCCAGCCGGCCGATGGTCGAAGAACGCATTCGGTAATGCTCGCGCTCGCTCGGCGCGGATCTGGACAACAGCCGCGCGATAGCGGAATGCGGATCGATGTGCATGAGGCTATCGACGATGGCGTCTTTCTGCGCAACGGAACACGCTGCAAAAGCGCCGGCGCCGCGCTCGCGGGCCTGCCGCTCGACGTATCGCGCGAGAAATGCACAATCACGTCTGAACGAATCGTCTTTGGCAAAATTGTACTTCAAGCGGTCCGAAAGGTCGGCGGCATCCCCGGCCGATAGTTCCTTACCGAACAGGGCGCCGACAAAGGCCAATACCGTCGGTCTGACGTCGATCAGCACGCCGGCAGCGTCACTTCCGCCGAATGCAGTATGTCGGTTGATGCGGGTCAAGCCGAGCGCGACCAGAGTCGCGGCGCTCAGGGTTCCAAAATTCAGGATACGGCGCCGATTGAGCGCCTTGGGGCTACGGTCGTTCACGGCTCCGCACTCGCCAGCTAGCTTGCTACGTGTTCTCAAACACCTTCAATGGGTAGTGTTTGTCCGTAGTGTCCCGATTCTTGACGAGCTTGACCTTGTCGTGCTTCTCTAAATAGGAAATTCGAGGCACTTGCGGCGTGGGCTTGACGTCGTTGTAATCGATGTATCGATCGAAGGCGATCTTTCCGCCCAGAGCAACCTTTAATTTGTTCTTGAGCACCCAGGCCATCGGACCTGCCTTGGGCGCCTGCGGGATCAAGTTCGAACGCATCGCGGTACGGGCCGTCGTCACCATCCAGCAATTCTGCTCGCATACCGCGACCTTCCCGATTGATTTGCGCGCCGTTTCGCTCGCAATGATCTCCTCCCAACTCTGCCTGACGAGATTGCCGAACGGCAGATCACTGCGTACATTGCACGCCCACACGTCCGACCACGGGTCGATGAAGGCGAACCCCGTCCCCGCGACGCACGGTATCAGGCGCTGATGGCCCAGAATCTTCTCTATCAAGCCGAGGTTCAAGTAGGCACGGAACCAGTTCTTGACCTTGCCGCTCTTGAGCATGACGGTGATCAAGCCTTCAACTTGGCGCGCCACCTTCACTCGATCATAAAAATAATTGTCGTTCTTGTAGAACTGCCAAGCATTGTGCAAGGTGGAGGTCGCCAGTTCGAACCCGTTGGAGCGCGCAAATTCATAGGTGCGTACCAGCTGGTCGACATTTTCGTCCTGAATCACGAAGGCAAAGCCCAGATCTGTGCCGCCGGCTTCCTGCAGCTTGCGCAATCCGGCGACTTTGGTCGCATGACCGTCGTTTTCGCCGCGAATTCGGTTATTGGTCGCGGCATCGCCTTCCAAGCTGAATCGGACTTTGATATTTGGATACTTCTTGATGATCGGAACGAGTTTGTCCGGATCGAGGCCGTTCGAGCTGATCTCCATGACCCGCGCTTTGGGATAGAGAACGTCCACCAAGGTCGACAAATCGCGGCGCAGCGTTGGCTCGCCACCGGACAGGTTGAGGTTATCAAAGCCTCCGGGAAGCTTCGCGAGCGTTTCCGGGGTTACTTCCAGCTTGGGCTCGGTTGGGTTCTTCCAGATGTAGCACATCTGGCAACGCGAGTTGCAGCGGAAAGTTGGGATGACGGTTAAGTCCATTGATTAGCCCCGTGAAAAACCACTCATGATGCTGGGAGCGGAGTATTGTACCGGAATCGGCGCAGTGCCGCGGACGCAGACGGTTCGTCCTCGGCGCAGCGTTACCAACGGTGTGGTACAAAATCAAACCCGGCCGAGGGGGTGCCAGCGTTAAGTTAACTATGCCGCAGTTGCTCTCCATTAATAATTACTATTATCGCCGCGGAGGGTCGGAGGCCGTCTTTTTTGAACACAATCGTTTATTTGAAATGGCCGGCTGGAACGTCGTACCGTTTTCAACGCACAACGCCCAGAATCTTGCCTCGCCCTGGTCGAGCCATTTCGTCGATGACACTGACCATTCCCCGCGCGGGTCGCCGCTGTCCAAGCTCACGCGCGCCGCCGGCGCTATTTACTCGACGCAGGCCGCGCGGCGTATTCGCGGACTCATCGCCTTGACCCGGCCCGATGTGGCGCATGCCCATAATATTTACCACCATTTGTCTCCATCGGTCCTGGTCGAATTGCGCCGTCAGCAGGTTCCAGTGGTACTCACCTTGCATGATCTTAAAC
>JALYIN010000163.1 GCA_030775765.1 Verrucomicrobiota bacterium | reverse complement strand
CTTCATGCTCGCCATCAAGCCGCCGCATTTCGACGAGGGAATCAACGGCTGGTTCGTGGACCAGATGGTAAAGAGCGGCTTTTACCGCTACGACCCGACGAATTATCACGGGCCGCTCCACTTCTACATTCTCTGGGCCTGCCAGACACTTCTGGGCCGCAACCTTTGGGCGATCCGTTTGCCCGTGGTCCTAGGGAGCATCTTTTCGATTCATCTCACCATGAAGTTCGAGCCGTTCGTCGGCCGAAATGTCAGCCGCCTCGCGGCCCTCGCCATGGCAGTCTCACCCGGCTTCATTTTCTATGGCCGCTACTCGATCCACGAAGTCTGGCTGCTCCTTTTCTCAATGCTTTTCATCCTGGGCCTGCTAGGATTGTGGCAACGGGGGACCGTTAACTATTTGTGGTGCGCCGGCATGGGTCTCGCCGGCATGATTTTAACGAAGGAAACCTATATCATCCATGTCGGCTGCGCGATCATCGCCGGCGTTGTCACCTGGATATCGCACGGGATTACGGCCACACCTGACGCGAAGCTAGTTCGCCAGCGCTGGACATCCATCGACCTCATCGTCGTCGCGGGGACCGGCCTGGCAGCCATCATCTTCTTCTATTCCGGCGCGTTCATGAACTGGCCCGGCCTCACCGGCTTGTATAAAACGTTCGATGCCTGGTTCAAGACGGGGAGCCAAGGGGCGGGTCATGAAAAGGCGTGGTGGTATTGGCTCATGCTCATCGCACGCTATGAGCAGCCCGTTCTCGTCGGCCTTGTCTTGTGCGTTTTTTGCCAGCTGTTCAAGCATGTCGCATTGCGTTATCTGGCGATTTATGGCGTGGGGACACTTATCGCTTACAGCATTGTGAAGTACAAGACGCCCTGGTGCATTATCAGCATCGTTTGGCCCCTGCTCTTCGTCTTTGGTGGCCTGCTCGTGCTCGTGCCGGCGACTTTTCGCCGTATCACTACTATTGCCTTGAGCGTCTTGCTGGCTGTATCGCTCGTCTTGAGTGTGAGCTTAAACTACTTCCGTTGCACGACCCAGGCGGAGCCGTATGTCTATGTGCAGACCTACAACGATGTTTGGAAGCTTACCAAACCACTCCTCCGCCTCGCGAAATCAAATCCCACTTACTATCAGATGATCGGTCACCTTATTCGGACCAGCACTTACCCTTTGCCCTGGATGCTGGGGGACTTTACGAAGGTCGGTTACTACGAGCATAATAACATGCCCGACAAGCTCGACGGAGATTTCCTTCTTGTGCAGGAAGACAAGATCGTCGAGGTCGAAGCGAAGCTGCACGACAGCTATTACACTGAGCCCATGACTATCCGGGAATACCAGGATCCTTCGAAGCTCTATTTCAACGCGAAGGTATTCTACAGACTCTTTCCGGGCCGCACTCCAGAATTCAAGGGCACACCGGCGAAATAACCCGGCACCTGCATCCAAATGAAGGGGTTATCGGCCGCGCTCGCCTTTGTAAACGCTTCGACGTTGTTTGCGCTTGTCGCCGGAATCCTGTATCACGGGCTAAGCCGGCCATTGGCTACGTTCTCGATTATCCTCGGCGGGCTCGTTGCGCTCCTCGCCTACCGGGCGACAGCGGACGCTCCGCTACGGGTGCGCAATCCGAAGCCGTCGCCTTCACCTTCCCCTCCTGAACCCAAATCCAAGCGCCAGCGACGGCGCGAAGAGCGCGCCCGGAAAGGTCTGGTCGCCAACGAAGCTCCGCGCTGGCGTTATCGTTCCATCTGGTTCTGGCTGCTCGCCGCCTGCTTCGCCATTTTTGTAGGTCGTTCGTTTGGCTGGCTCATCTACTTTGATGGCAACGAAGTGAAGGTGCAATCGCCGAATAACCTCGGCGACCTCTCCCTTCATCTCACTTACATACGACATTTCGCGAGCGGCGTTCCCCTCTGGCCGGACAACCCGATCGAACCATTCAGCAAGCTGCGGTACCCGGCCGGGATCGATTTGTTCAATGCGATCCTCACATGCCTTGGGGTTGACGTTATCCGTGGTCTCGTCTGGACGGGGCTGATCGCCTCCGTCGCTACCTTCTATGCTCTTTATCGTTGGGGCGGCAAGTTCGCCATCGCGGCATTCCTCTTTAATGGCGGACTGGCCAGCTATCCCTTTCTCCAAACGTTCAGCTTCCAGGATTACCAGGGAGCGAACAACATCGCCTGGAAAAGCATTGCGCTCTCAATGTTCGTTACGCAGCGCGGCGTCCTCTACGCCTTTCCGGCCGGGCTTCTCCTGCTCTACCAATGGCGGGCGAAGTTCTTTCCGGACTACGAGGAGCCTGCGCGGGTCAGACCGTCCGAAAGAGATGAAGAACCAGTCGCGCCTGTTCCTGTTCCTCGCCGCGCTCCCCTCCCCCTTTGGCTCGAGGTCTCGCTCTACGCCACGATGCCGCTCTATCACTCCCACACCTTCATCGCTCTCTCGATGGTGCTCGCGTTTCTTTTTGTCCTGGGCGATGGAAGCGTGCGCAAAGCCACTGCCCTGCGCGTGGCCTTGGCGCTGCTGCCAGCTACCTTTTGTGTCTGGATAACTACCGATTATTTCCACGCCGGTTCCTTTATCAAATGGCAACCGCACTGGGTCCAGAAGTCCGGGGATATGGCCATGCCTTTCGTCCAGTTCTGGCTGGTGAACTTCGGCGCGTGGGTTCCACTGGTTCTTTTCTTTGTCGTCATCACGGCGCTCGCCGTCCTGAAACAAGCGAAAAGTCCCGACTTCAAAATTTCGGCGACCGTTGCCTTCCTTATCCCAGCCGGCGCTATCTTTCTGCTTGGTTACTGCGTGAAGCTCGCGCCGTGGGAATGGGACAACATAAAAATCATCGTCTGGGCTTATCTCATTATTCTTCCGTTTCTTTGGACCGACCTGCTCGTGCATTGGCCCATTGCTCTGCGAGGCGTGCTTTACGTTACTCTCTTCGCTTCCGGTCTTATCACCCTGTTTGGCGGATTGGCCGCTGGTAAGGCCGGGTTCGGCATCGCCGATCGTTACGAGCTGGATAACGTCGGGGCGGTGGTTAAGAAACTGCCGGCCGACGCGCGTTTCGCCGGTCACCCAATTTGGGGTCATCCCGTCCTTCTGCAGGGGCGAAAAATGGTGCTTGGCTACCCGGGTCATCTCTGGACCCAGGGATTCGATTTCGCAAAGACCGAAGAAAAGTTACGGAACCTGATGCTCGGCGCGCCAGACTGGAAGGACCTCGCTCGCTCTTTGCACGCCCGCTATTTGTTCTGGGGCCGCAATGAAACCGGTAACTACGCCAAGAGCACGCGGCCCTGGGAGCGCGAATCGGCGCTCGTCGCGTCGGGCGACTGGGGCGCGATTTACGATCTCGAGACGCCGCGGGTTCAGACTTCGCCCACGCCAGCGCCCTCAGTTCCGCGTCAGTAACCCCGGCCCCGGTTCCCGGTGGCGTTCCGGCTTGAGGATCAACTGTCGTGCTTTTGTTTTTTGGGCAACGAAGTAAGGAACGCCGCGATCCGGGCCGAGGTGATCGCGCCGGAGGAACACGAGGATTTTTTCTCCGCGATGCTCTCGAAAATGCGCCGAGATTTTCGCGGCGGCGAATTCTTGTGCGAGCAGTGCCGCTTCATAAGCGATACGCAGCCTGGTTTCGTTGAGGTCGCGCGAAGAAAAACGGCGGACAAATACTTCGAAATCGCCCGGCGGTGGTTCGAACCCGCGAGACGTTTCATCCGCCTCCATCTGCGCTGGTGCGCGGAGCGGCAAAATCTCGGCGCCTGACTTGCCGGCTTCCGCCAGAAAGTTCCGGTGCAGGTCTTCGCGCCCCACCAGGTCCCATCCGAGCGCAAACGAACCGCCGGAGCGGCCCAAAGCCTCGAGCAATTTCCAGGCGGCTTCCGAACGCGAATCGAGCACAACGGATTCGCTGGGAAAATAGATGATATCCGCGCCCTCAATGAGGCTGGCGAATTTTTCGCCGCTGCCGGTGGGTTCGATCGCCGCGCGGCGCGGCAAAGGAGGCTGGCGGGGAAAAAAGGAGCAGCTCGAAATTAGGAAAAAAGCCGCGAACAAAAAGCCGCGGGTCCAGATCGCCAGCGTCACATTCCGCGCTGCGGTTGCGCGAGAACCGGTTTTGGGGTCAGGTTCGGCTCAACGTTCTCCAGCCGGCCAAAACGCACCCGCGCCCGCCAGCCCGCCGCCAGAATGCGGCAACCGATTGCGAAAGTTCGCCGCCAGGTTACCCCCGACACCTTCTGCCTGCCGGCCAACCGCGGACGTTCGCTCGCCGTGACCTCGCAGATCGGCGCGCCCAGTCTAGCCGCGGCGATCTGCGGTTCGATCGTCCAGCCATAGGTCATTTCGCGTGGCGCGATCGCTTCGAACAACTCCCGGTCGATCAACCGCACCGGCGCCAGGTCCTTGAACCAGCGGCCTGCCAGGAGCCCGCACCAAAGGGCCACCATGAAGTTCGCGCCCACATGCGAGAAGCGCATCGTGCGCCAGTTGCGCAATCGAGCGGTGCGGGCGCCGAGCACGAACGTGTATCCCTGCTCGTAAGCCTTCACGAGCACGCGAACATCCTGCGGGTCGCTCGCGCCGTCGCCCGCGAAAAAAATGTAGGCGCGCACTTGTGGGACAGCCGCCGTGACGAGGTCGATCGCGGCCTGGCAACCGTAACCGTATCCACGCTGCGGCGTTTCCGCCACCAGGGCGCCATGTTCCCGAGCGATCGCCGCCGTTCGGTCCGACGCGCCGTTGACGCCGACCGCGACGACGAATTTCTCCGGGCCGGTCACCGCGAAAAGCTCATCGAGAA
>JALYIN010000162.1 GCA_030775765.1 Verrucomicrobiota bacterium | reverse complement strand
GCGTTTCGGATGGAGGTCCCGACAGATGCGCCATCAATTCCCCGGGCGCGCCCTTCGCGCCCACGGGCCCCTCGCGCATCCCGGCGAAATGCTGGACCAGGATATCGACGACGCGATAACCGAGCCGGCGCATTTCATCACTCGAAAGCTCGAGGCGCGCCGGGACTGGATTTTCGCTCACGCCCAAATTGTAGGGCGTTTCCGCGAAACGCCAACGTCACGGGATCAAATCAATCGTGTCGCCGGTGCCGTCGATCGTCACTGACATTTTGGAGTACGTCCACGTTCCGCCGGATTTGGTCCCGACCACGTAGATCGTCCCCTTTCCTTTCGGGCCGGAAATGGGGATTTTAAAATCGACATCCCCGGTGTTGTTTTGCGTATTGACCGAGCCCGTTGGGAAACCTTCCTCGACAGGCTTCCCGAGAGCGGTCGTCACTCTGACGTCGGCCTTGGCCCGAGCGACCGCCACTTTGTACGGCTCCGAACTCTTCAAGGCGGCGGAAACTCCGGAGAAGATGGCGAAGATGCTGAAGCCGAACACCGCCACCGCCAGGATAAGGACGAGCAACGTGCCGAGACAGCAGCCCGTGGGCAAAAACCATTTCCAGTTCCGGCTCCACCATCCGGGCGCCGGCTGTCCCTGCATCGGAGTTTCCATGGGAGCTTTTTCCACCCCCCGCCCGGGCGGCGTCGAGCATTTTCTGGCGTTCCACCATGTTTTGCATTGTGCTCGCGAAAACAGCTGGCTAACGTCCCGCCTTATGACTTCCAAATTGCTTCTCGCTCTCCTGTCCGCGTTCGTCCTGGCCACCGCTTCGGTCCGTGCCGCGGACGACACGGTGTTGCTCAGCTCGCTCGGCTATACGACCGGCCAATCGGTCTTGCTCACCCACATGGCGGTCGGCACTTTGGCGGACGCTTATGGTGGCAAGGTTTACAAATCCGAGCAGGCCACGCAGATCGTCAATACTTATGTCAACGTAACGAAAGGGATGAAGGAACAGCTGACGAAGCTGGTGAACGCCGATACGCTCAGTAAAAGTGATGCCCAATTTGTGGAAAATACTGTCGAGGTCCTCGACCTTGTTCTCCGCGAAGCGAACGACCTGAAAGACTTCATCGCCAGCGGCAAGCAGAACGATGCCCAGGCTTACGAAGGTTCGCGCAAGAAGGCGTGGAAAGAAATCAAGACGCTGTTGAGCATCAAAGACTAGCGGGATACTTCGGCGCCTCCGAGGTGCCGGGGTAGCTCTCTTCGCTCACGACACGCCATATCAGCCGCCGGCTTGCATCGGCTTGCTAGGTCGTTGAGATCTGAGTCATGCCCGGGTCATTAACCAAAGCAATTTCGGTTGATCATCGAAATGCGTTTGGCCAATCAAATCACGAGCAAGTCATTGAAACGGCTAAGTTCACGGCTTTCAACTCATGAATTCACTAATTGGAGTCAACGGTTCGATGTAGTCGCAGAAGATTTTGAATGTCGCCAGGATCGGGACCGCCAGGATCATCCCGGAAATACCCCACATCCAACCCCAGAACGCGAGCGCGATCAGGATGATCACCGGGTTGAGCGTGAGTGACCGGCCGAGCACCATCGGCGTGATGAAGTTTCCTTCCAGGACAGCGATGAGCAGGTAGATCCCGGGAAAAATCAACGCGTAGCCGAGGCTGTCGAAGCTGAGCACCGCCCCCAGCGTCATGCAGATGATGCCGGTCAGCGCTCCGAGATACGGCACGAAATTCAGGACAGCTACCATGACTCCCCACATGATCGGGTTACGCAGCCCGAGGAAATGGACGGCGAATCCCACCGCGATCCCGAGACAGATGTTGATTGTCGTGATGGTCAGAAGGTATCGCGAAATCTGGGTCTCGATCTCCCGCACGATTGAGACCGCGCGCTTCTTGTCGTCCAGTCGCGGCGTGATTCGGATGATTTTGGTGAGGAAAACGCCATCGTAGGCCAAGAGAAAATAAAGCAAGATCAGCATCACAACCGCGCTCGCCACGAACTCGGGCCCCTGCGTAAAGAAGGCATCGGCGAGGGCGCTCCGCTTTACCACCACGGTCTGCGGTTTCGCCTGCGCTTCCTCCGGCGAGGTCAGCTTGTCGATTTCTCCGCTGGCTTGCGCTACTTTCTCCATCGGTTTCTTGAGCGGAAGCAGCTTCGCCTGGAGCTGATGCAGACTGTAGGGCGCTTTTTCGATCCAGCCCGCCGCTGGTTCGGCCAGAAAGGAGACGGCATACCCAATCGCGCTGATTAACGCGAGGAGGACAATGCCAGCGCCCACCAGGGGCGGGATGCGAAGCCTGGCCAACCCGCGGACCAGCGGGACCAGCAAGTAACTGAGCAGCAGCGCCAGCACCAGCGGCAGGAGCATCGCGCGCATGAAGTACATGGTGTAAAACACCGCCAGGACAAAGAGGCCGGTGAGCGCCACCGATTTGATATCGGCCGGGCGCCGAAGCCGATGAGCGACTCCGCGCGGCGCTGTTGCAATTTCATCAGCGCCCGTTTCCTCACGATCGTCGAAAGTCATTGCTGATGAATCGCGACTGCGGCCCCGTTCGCGCGCCCGCATTTGGGCTTCTGCCTTCCGAGGCATTTGTGATAAAGTCCGGCCATGATGCGTTTGATCGCATTGCTGTTTATCCTCGCGTTAACCGCGGCCCTCCGGGCGCAGGAACACCTCCCCACCGATCCAAACGAGCCGATGGACATCGAGCCGCCATTGCTCATCCAGGCAGCGCCGAATCAAAACATCGTTTACACCACGCCCGAATCGCCGGATCAAAAACCGGTGCCGGATCCGGACCAAATTGCCGCCACCCTGGAGAAAGCCAGGAAGAGCGCGACGTCCGGCGAGCGGCTCTACAAGAGCGGCATCATCGCGAAAGTCGATGCGGAGAATCGAGCGTTGAAAGTGATCCGATTGGAGGCGGATTTGGCGGAGGCAAAGCTGGAGCTGGCGAAGCAGAATGTCGCGGCGCAACAAGAGCGGCACGAAGCTGGAGAAATTTCCCAACCCGAATTTGAAGCTGCGCAGTTGCTCGCCGGCGCCGCGATGAAAGAGGCCGAATCCGCGACCGCGAGGAAAGAGAAAGCGGAACTCGACGCCGCCATGCTCAATCTCCAGCGGCAGAAGAAGCTTCTCGCCATGGGCAGCGGCCGAAAATCCGAGGTCAGCCGGGCCCAGGAAAAGGTGAGCGCGCTCCAGCAAAAAAACTAACGCCGCGCCGTTGACTTGCCTGACGCATCGCGGTATCTAGCGCGTCCCTCGCGGTCCCCTGGGCCTCCAAACACCATTCGGCGCGAAGGTTGCGCCAGAAAATTGTGCTTGTCTGGCGCGCCGATATTTGAAAAAGACCCACAGGCACACCAATCGCTGAATTGAGGTAACCGTGACAATTGCTGTTCGAAAACTGTTTATAGCCACCGCCGTTTCGATCGCGGCGGCATCGATGAGTCCCGGTAGTTCCTTCCCGTCTTCCGGCCCGACTACTCCGGGCAACGCGGCGCTCCTGCGCGGCGGCCTCGCCCTGGCGCCGGTGAACGCGCCGGTTTCCGTGAAGCGGGCCATCTGGGCGGCGAATCAATTGCGCACCAAACCGTATCGCTACGGCGGCGGGCACAAAACATTTCACGACAACGCCTACGATTGTTCCGGCACCGTTTCTTACGCGCTCGCCGGCGCCGGTCTCGTGACCGTGCCAATGAGTTCGAAGGAATTCCGCGCCTTTGGCAGCCGCGGGCCGGGCAAATGGATCACGGTTTACGCGCGGAACGGCCACACCTTCGCGGTCATCGCCGGGCTTCGGCTGGACACCACGTCGCCGCATAATCCTTCCCGCCGCTGGGCACCTCGCTGGCAACCGACCGAGCGCATGCCGCGCGGCTTCGAAGCCCGCCATCCGGTCGGCTTGTAAATCTTCCTCTTCCTCGGCTTGGACCGGAGAGAAGAGGTAGCGGAAGAGTGAATATTCAGTGACGCGCTTCCGCCGCCGTTTTAAGGTGCCGGCTTATGGCTTACCGCACTTTTCGCCTGCCGCTCCTCGCCCTGATCGTGATGACCGCCTGTTTCTCTCCCGCCCTCGCCGATGAAGGGATGTGGCTGTTCAACAACCCGCCGCTCAAGCAGCTCAAGGAAAAATATTCTTTCGAACCTACGCCGCAGTGGCTTGAGCATCTCCAAAAATCGAGCGTCCGCTTCAACTCGGGCGGAAGCGGCTCGTTCGTCTCCTCTACCGGCCTCGTCATCACGAACCATCACGTCGGCCTCGACACGCTTCAGAAGATCAGCAGCGAAAAGAACAACTACGTCCGGGACGGATTCCACGCGAAAACGCAGGCGGAAGAGCCGCGCGCAACCGACCTCGAGTTGAACGTGTTGATGACGATCGAGGACGTGACCACGCGCGTCACCTCCGCGTTGAAACCGGGAATGACCGCGGAGCAATCGGCCGCCGCCCGCCAGAAGGCGATCGCGGACATCGAGAAGGAGAGCAAAGAAAAAACGGGGCTGCGCTCCGATGTGGTCACGCTTTACCAGGGTGGCGCCTATCACCTCTACCGGTTCAAGCGTTACGATGACGTGCGCCTCGTTTTCGCCCCCGAACAGCAGATCGCTTTTTATGGCGGCGACCCGGACAACTTCGAGTACCCGCGCTTCGATCTCGATATCTGTATTTTCCGAGCCTATGAAAACGGGCAGCCGGCGAAGGTAGAGCATTTCCTGAAATGGAATCCGGACGGGCCGAAGGACGGCGAGCTAACGTTCGTGAGCGGTCATCCCGGGAAAACGGACCGTCAGCTGACGCTCGATGAACTGGCGCATCTGCGCGACCAGGAAGCGCCCTACCTTCTTAACATGTTTAACCGGCGGGAAGTCTTCTTCACCGCGTTTGCCGCACGGAGTTTTGAAAATGCGCGGCGCGTCCGCGAGGAGTTGTTCGGCATTCAGAACAACCGGAAACGTTACGACGGTTATCTCGCCGCGTTGCTCGACCCCGACATCGATCGTTTGTTGAAGGCGCGCGAACAGAAGTTGCGCGACGCGATGGCGAAGGACGCGAAATGGAAAGGAACGCTCGCCGCCTACGACCGAATCAAGAAAGCCCAGGAAGAAGCCGTCAAAGTCCTGCCGATCTACAATTATTACGAGACGTTCCGGGGGAAACAGACCGCGAGCTATCGCACGCCGCGCGGTTTTTACAGCAACCTGTTCAAATACGCGCGCCGCCTTCTGCGCGCCGGCGAGGAACGCCCCAAGCCGAACGGCGAACGTTTCCCTGAATTCCGCGACAGCAACAAGGAATCTCTCGAGCTGGATCTCTTCTCCACCGAGCCGATCTACGACGACATGGAGCAGGTGATGCTGACCGATTCGCTCACGGACCTCGCCACGCGTTTCGGCTACACCGATCCGCTCGTGGAAAAAGTTCTCGCCGGGAAATCGCCTTCGGCGCGGGCCGCGGAACTCATCAAGGGAACGAAAGTCAAAGACCCGGCGGTGCGGAAACAACTTTATGAAGGCGGTGCCGCCGCGGTGACGGCCGCCAAGGACCCGATGATCGAGCTCGCACGCCTGATCGACGGCCCGGCCCGGGCGGCGCGGAAGGCGTATGAAGCACAGGACGAAACGAAACAGCAGGCTTATGGCGATATCGCCAAGGCGCGCTTTGCGCTCGAAGGCACTAGTAATTATCCCGACGCGACATTTACCCTGCGTCTTTCTCCCGGCTCGGTGCGTGGCTACGAGGAGAACGGAAAACCGATCGCGGCGTTCACCGACTTTGCCGGGCTCTACGCGCGCTCAGCTGAACAC
>JALYIN010000161.1 GCA_030775765.1 Verrucomicrobiota bacterium | reverse complement strand
GACATGATGTTCGCTGGACATGTTCGAGGTCACGCCTTCCGGGGCCAGGGCGAAGCTCTCCACCCCCACGCCGCCGGAAGAGGAATTGAAATGGATGCTGACGAACACAGCGTGCCGAAAACGATTGGCAATTCTGACCCGCTCCTCGAGCGAAACGGCGGTATCGGTAGCGCGCGTCATTTCCACACGGTAACCGGCGCGCATCAATTCCCGGCGCGCGGCGAGCGCGACATCGAGCGTGAAAGTTTTCTCGCTGCCCCAACTGCTGGATGCGCCGTTGTCAGCGCCACCGTGGCCGGGATCGAGCACGACCGTGTCGATCTTCTCCGCTTTTTGGATCCGGCTCGGCCGTAGGACCGGCTCGATGATTTTGCTCACATCCATCACGGAGATCAGATCTTCGCTGCTGTTGCTCAGGAGCGGAAAGTGGGTGAAGAACCGGACGCCGTTGATGGAAAGCTCGCTCGTGCCGGCTTGGGCGCGGATCGTCCGGCGCTCGCTCCGCAGCGAGACAGTGCGGCTGACGCGGGTGTATTCCGGGAACTGGTAGAATTGCGCGACGTTGGCGAACGAGACGTACGGCCGGTTGTTCGGACGGACAACGTTCCAATCTTCGGCGAGCGAGACGGCCGCGGGCGCGGCGAGGCATAGAGCCGCGACGGTCAGGCAGCGCCAGTTCTTCGTCTTCATCGTGCTCCTGCTCGTAATCGCTCTTGCAGCGTTGATCAAGCGGGGACGATCACGATCCCGAGCACGATTACGAATCGGGCTACGGGTTGCATTCCAGCACGGCGTCCGCATCATTCCCTCTCGATGCCTGAGCTGCCGAAGACTTACGACCCGAACGCCGTCGAGCCGAAATGGTACGCACGTTGGGAAGAAGCTGGATATTTTCGGGCGGACGCATATTCCCCGAAGCCGGCGTACTCAATCGTTATCCCGCCGCCGAACGTGACGGGCATCCTGACACTCGGTCACGTCCTGAACAACACGATCCAGGACATCCTCGCGCGCCGCGCCCGGATGCAGGGCTTCGAGGTCCTCTGGCTGCCGGGAACGGACCACGCCGGCGTCGGCACGCAGACCGCGGTCGAGAAACATCTGCGCAAAACGGAAAACAAGACGCGGCACGATGTTGGCCGGGAGGAATTTCTTCGCCGCGTCGTCGATTGGCAGGACAAACACGGCGGCATCATCATCAAGCAGCTCAAACGGCTCGGGGCGTCGTGCGATTGGTCGCGGCAGCGATATACCTTCGACGACGATTACGTTCGCGCTGTCGAATCGGTCTTCGTCGATCTCTATCGGAAAGGCCTGATCTATCGCGGCCGGCGCATGATCAACTGGGACCCGGCCGCGCAGACGGCGTTGTCCGACGAAGAAGTCATTTCGCAGCCGCAAAAGGGAAAGCTTTACTACGTGCGCTACGAGATGGTCGACGAACCTACTCCCGCACGCGCAGCGCTGACCCGCGCCGGTTCGCCTCCGCCGCGCTTTATCGAAGTGGCCACAACACGACCGGAAACGATCATGGCGGATACCGCTGTCGCGGTTCATCCGGACGATCCGCGCTACCAAAGCTTGATCGGCATGCAGGTCTGGCGTCCGCTCGCGCGCGAAAAACTTCCGATCATTGGCGATGCCGCAATCGACCCGAAGTTCGGCACCGGCGTCCTTAAGGTCACGCCCGCCCATGACAAACTCGATTTCGAGATCGGGGTGCGCCACTCGCTGCCGGTCATTGATGTGCTCCATCCGGATGGCCGGATCAATTGTCCGGCGGTGCCGGAACTCGATGGAATGGAGCGGTTCGCCGCGCGACAGAAAGCGGCCGAATTATTGGCGGACGCGAAGTTGCTGGCGAAAGAGGAGCCGCACGAGAATAGCGTCGGGTTCAGCCAGCGAAGCGAAGTGCCGATCGAGCCGCGCCTGAGTGAGCAATGGTTCCTGCGATACCCGAAAACGAAGGAAGCGCTCGACGTGGTGCGCGATCATCTCATCCGCTTTTTTCCCCAGCATTGGGAGAAGGTTTACGCGCAATGGCTGGAGAACATCCAGGACTGGTGCATCAGCCGCCAGATTTGGTGGGGGCACCGGATACCGGCGTGGTACCGGAAATCCCAAAACCCAAAACCCAAATCCCAAGCAGATGAAAACATCTACGTCGGGCTCGAACCACCGCCTGATCCCGAAAACTGGACGCAAGATCCCGACACACTCGATACCTGGTTTTCGTCCTGGCTCTGGGCCTACGAGACGATGGATAAGGAAACGCGGCAGAAATTTTATCCGACGGCTGTCCTGGTTACCGCTGCAGACATCATCTTCTTCTGGGTTGCGCGCATGATCATCGCCGGGCTCGAGTTCAAGCCGGGCAAGTCCAAGCGGCTCGAAGACAACATCCCCTTCCGCGATGTCTTTTTGACCGGGCTCATTCGCGACAAACACGGGGTCAAGATGTCGAAATCAAAGGGCAATTCGCCGGATCCTCTCGATTTGATCGCAAAGTATGGCGCGGACGGGTTGCGTTTTGGCTTAATGCGGATTGCGCCGAGCGGACAGGACTTCGCGTTCGATGAGAAGCAGATAGAGGAGGGCCGCAATTTTGCGACGAAGATTTGGAATGCCGCTCGTTTCCGGCAAATGCATGGGCCGAGCGAAGCCGCTCCGCGTCTGGATGATCACGCACTCTCGATCTACTCGATCGAGATCCTGGCCCGCTTTGACGAGCTTCTGGTCGATACCGAGACGGCCTATCGCGGTTACAAGTTTAACGAAGTTGCCCAGCGCCTTTACGATTTCTTCTGGGGCGATTATTGCGATTGGTTCATCGAAGCCGCGAAGACGGACATTTTTAGCGAGGACGAAGCGCGCAAGAAATCGGTCCTCGCCGTGATGGATTTCGTGCTGTCTGGATTCGTGCGCCTGCTGCATCCGTTCATGCCTCACATCACGGAGGAGCTTTGGTCGTTGCTGGGATTCGGTGGTGACGAAAGCGGAGGCGGAACGATCCAGTTCGCTCCGCTGCCCGGGCCCGCGCCAACGGGTCTCTCACAAGGCGCGGCCTCCGACGCTCGCCAGAGGGTCTCGAAAATCTACGAAACAGTTCTGAACGGCAGAAATTTGCGGGCCGCCTCGGGGGTTTCTTCCAACAAAAAGGCTCATTTTATCATCCGACCCACTGGGCAAACCGAAGATCAGCAAATGTCGACAATCGCCCGGCTCCTCAACGCGGAGGAATTGAATCTCGATCCAAACTTCCAGCCGGATGCAGGAGTGCCGGTAGCGGTGACGCCGATTGGCGAATTGTATCTTGTCCTTGCGACCGCCGATAAATCCGCGGAGCGCGAGCGGCTGGACAAGGAGATCGCGCGGCTCGAAGGCGAACTGCGGACCGTTGACGGAAAGCTTTTGAACGCCTCCTTCGTCGAGCGCGCGCCCGCAACCGTCGTGGAGGAACACCGAAAACGGCAGGCCGATTTCAGCGACCAGCTGGCGCAACTGCGACAGGCGCGGGCCGCAATGGATTGAAGAGAACGCGCTGGGTGTGGACGTCGGCGCCGCGGGCTTCGAAGTAGGCCTTCAATTCCGGTGTGTAAAGGGAGTCGTCGTATTCGCGATTCAGCTCGAGGCAAACCTGGCCGCCGGGCTGGAGATGATTTGCGGCGAGGTCGTCGAGGAAGAATTCCCATTCGGGAATTTTCCAGAGTTTGTCGCTCTTGTGTCCGTTGAAACAAATCATGTGCGCTGCGATGACGTCGAACTTCGGACCGAGAGCGGGCAGCGGCTGATACGCTTCGATGCACCAGATCACGCGTTTCACCCCGAGCAGGTCGACCATTTCGCGGAATCCCGCCTCCACGTCGAGGTCCATCCCGAGAACGTCGTGGCCGAGGTATTGGCAGATGTAGAGGAAATAACCGGTGCCGCATCCGATATCGAGGACGCGCTTGCGCCCTCCGAGATCGAGGCCGAGATCGCGGACGCGTTTGAGGTTGATCTCCATCCAACGCTCGATTTCGAGATACTTAGGCCACTCGTCGCCCGGATTTTCCATCCGGTAGCGATCATAGATTTCCCGGAACTTCTCGCGGTCGATGGTGGCGGTGATTTTCGCGGCATCGAAACCCAACGGAGCGCGGCCGCTCACCCATTGTCTCACGTGCCGGCGCGCGCTCGCGTAGGCGTCGCCGCTCAGCACCTTTTGAAGTTTGTAGGTTAACTGCATGATTCGGGATTGTTCACCAGATGCCACTGCAGGGCATTCCCACCTGTCGTTGTTGTCAGCCGACCCTGGTTTCGGCTAAAATCTCATTAGCCCGCGTCGGATTCAATTGATGAATATCTGGAAAAAACTGCTCTGGATCGCGGTCAGCGCTTTGGGTTTGTTCGCGCTAGCCGTCCTGGCGCTTTCCCGGGGCGAACAAATCAGCGCGCTCTGGATCGTGACCGCGGGCCTCTGCACCTTCGCGGTCAGCTACCGCTTCTACAGCAAATGGCTCGCGACCAAAGTTCTCGTGCTGAATGACGAGCGCGCGACGCCCGCCGTCGCCCACGATGATGGGAAAGATTTCGTGCCGACGAATCGCTGGATGGTTTTCGGCCAT
>JALYIN010000160.1 GCA_030775765.1 Verrucomicrobiota bacterium | reverse complement strand
GACCCGGGTAGATCCGACAAAATCCCCCGCGCAACAGCGGCCGGCCGCGGACCGAGATGGGCTGGCCAGTGTAATTCTTGAGCAGGATCAGATCGTGATAACGAAACGCCAGCAGCCGGTCGGTCCCGTTCAAGCTTTTCAGGACCACGTCGGCCGCGCCGTTGGTCCCGAACGAGAGCGATTCGAGAGGCGACGCGCCCCGCTGATAAATCGAAGCGTCCGCGTCCTCCGACGCGTTCAATTGGTAAACGATGTCGATCGCCTGCGCTGCCATCCCGAGCTGCGACATGAACGAATAGAACGCCACGACCTGTTCCTGCTTCAGCCCGGCCTGCGAAATCAGGTCGTAAAGCTGGACCCCAAGCATGATCTTGCGATCGGTGCCCAGGGAGACCGAAAGCTTTTGCGCCATGGCCCCGAGGTCCTGCTGCTCGTAAAGAGCCTGCCGAAATAGCTGGCGCAACTCCGAGTAAACCGCCTCCGGATAATCGTAACGAAGAAACCCGAGGCTCGAGTCGATCTCTTCCTCGAGCAAAACGCCATCCGCCTTCGAGAAACTCGCCAGCACCTGGATCAGGAGCGGCAACAGGTTCGGCCCTTCCGAAACGCTGCGCGGTTTCCGCAACGCCCGCCGCATCCAGCGCCGGCTCCGTCGCTGGATGCGATACGCAAACGGTGTCACTTTCTGCACCGCGCGATCGATTTTGTCTGCGACTTTCGTTAAGGCTGTCATTTTACGGGGGCGCGCGAAAATACCGCAGGCACGCCTCTACCGCAATGGACGGCCCATTGGGGCCGGCGCGCCCTCGTGCCGGGGAGATTGCGGCATCGATTTTCCTATTTGGCCTGAGGGCAGGCGGTCTCCAGTTTTGCATTGCCAAGAGATCATGTTAGCGTTTTCACGCCTGACAAAACCGGGCTCCACATCTCATGGCCCAGCCTGATCGCAATTCGCAAAAAGAGAATAAACCTCGCGGGACCGAGCCGAGCTTTAATTGGCGCGGCGTCATTCTCATCGCCATCGCCTTCGCCCTGATCGGGCTCGCGGTCCTCTTCCGCGGCGGTGCTTACAACAACTTCGAGGACGTCCCTTACAACCGCTTCCTTGAGCTGCTCGACAACAAGCAGATCGTCGTGGACAAAAATTACCCGCTCCAACTGGTTTACCAGGAAGGCCAGCCCACCCAGACGTTGCGAGGTGCTTACATCAAACAGGCGGCCGGCCCGAACGGGGCGCAACAGGTGCCATTTCGCACGACGGTCGCACTGAATTACGCGACAAACCTTCAGGAAAAACTCGCCGCGGCCGGAATTCAGCCAGCCATTCGCACTGACTCGAACCTGATGGCACAAACGCTGGTTGGCTTCCTGCCGATCGCGCTCTTTCTGCTCGTGCTTTATTTTCTCTTCCGCCAGCAAATCCGGATGGCCGGCAAAGGCGCGCTCAACTTCGGCAAGTCGAAGGCGCGCATGCTCGCCCGCGACAAGAACAAGATTACGTTCAAGGACGTCGCCGGCGTCGAAGAAGCCAAGGATGAAGTCCAGGAGCTGGTGGAATTTTTGCGCGACCCAAAAAAATTCCAGAAACTCGGTGGCCGCATTCCCAAAGGCGTGCTGCTGGTAGGACCTCCGGGAACCGGCAAGACGCTACTCGCGCGCGCCATCGCCGGCGAAGCGGACGTGCCTTTCTTCTCCATCAGCGGTTCGGATTTCGTGGAGATGTTTGTCGGCGTTGGCGCTTCGCGGGTGCGCGACATGTTCGAGCAGGGCAAGAAATCGGCGCCCTGCATTATTTTCATCGACGAAATCGACGCGGTCGGCCGGCATCGCGGCCATGGTGTCGGCGGTGGTCATGACGAGCGCGAGCAGACGCTGAATGCATTGCTCGTGGAGATGGACGGGTTCGACACGCAGGAAGGCGTCATCATTATCGCGGCGACGAACAGGCCCGACGTTCTCGATCCCGCGCTGCTCCGTCCCGGCCGTTTCGATCGGCAGATCACGGTGAATTTGCCGGACGTGAAAGGCCGCGAGGAGATTTTGCGGGTCCATTCCAAGAAAGTGAAGCTGGCGGAAGGCGTCGATCTCCAGGTCGTGGCGCGCGGCACCCCCGGATATTCCGGCGCGGAGCTGGCGAACGTCATCAACGAAGCCGCGCTCCTCGCTGCCCGTCGCGGATTGAAAGGGATTACGCTCAAGGAACTCGAGGAGGCGCGCGACAAAGTTCGCTGGGGCAAGGAACGCCGCAGCATGGCGCTCAGCGAAAAGGAAAAGACCAATACCGCGTATCACGAAGCCGGCCACGCCTTGCTGCTCGAATTGCTGCCGCACACCGAGCCGCTCCACAAAGTCACCATCATCCCGCGCGGCCCCTCACTCGGGTCGACGATGTGGTTGCCTGAAGAAGATAAATACACCAACCGCAAGAACGAGCTCATCGCCGGTCTTGCCGTAGGCATGGGCGGTCGTGTCGCGGAAGAGATCGTTTTTGGCGATGTCACCAATGGCGCCCGCGGCGACATCAAAACGGCCACCGCGATTGCCCGACGGATGGTTTGCGAATGGGGCATGAGCGAGAAGATGGGAATGGTCGAGTACGGCGAGCACGAGGACTACGTTTTCCTCGGCCGCGACATCTCGCGCGCCCGCGACTACAGCGAAGCCACCGCCGAACAGATCGACGGCGAAGTCCGCAAACTGATCGACAACGCCTACCAGACCGCGATGAAAGTCCTGACCCAGCACCGCGAGCATCTCGAAGCAATCGCGAAAGCTTTGTTGGAATACGAAACTCTGGACGGCGTCCAGATCAAAGAAATCCTCGAGCACGGCCGCCTGATCAATCCTCCTCCGAGCGCCCCGCCTCCCGGCCAGAAGATGCCTCCTGATAAACCCCCCAAACAAGTTGTCATCGCCCCCGACGTCGGCCCGCCGCTCCCCGGCGCATTAGGCGGCGCTCCGGCGTAGGCTGATCCATAGTTTTACGGGTAAGTTGCTATCGCTTACCTCCAGCAAAGCGGAAACCCTGTGAAAAAAATCCTGGTTGCCCTGGCCATTTTGCTCGTGGTTTGCGTGGCGGGATTGTTGGTAACGGCGGTTGACCAAATCGCCGGATTGGCGGGCCGATTTCATCCCGTCGCGGAGCAGATCGCGTTTTGGGTTCTCGTCAGTGCGATCGCGGGCGCGGCTTTGTTTGCCTTTTTCGAGTATTACCGGTTGCCGATCGCGCTGGGACCGCCTGCAGATTCCTCGCCGGGTGAACATCAACGCTACCTTTCCGTCCTTCGTCGCCGATTGAAAAGAAATCCGAGGTTCAAGCCGCAGCCGCTCGAAACGATCGAGGAAATCCATAGCGCCCTGGGTGCGCTTCAAGTCGAGGCGGACGCGATCATTCGTCGGACGGCCGCGACGGTTTTTATCAGTACGGCGGCGATGCAGAACGGGCGGTTGGATGGAATCGTCGTTTTGCTGACCCAGACGCGAATGAT
>JALYIN010000159.1 GCA_030775765.1 Verrucomicrobiota bacterium | reverse complement strand
GCCCCGGCGTGCATCGCTCCCGTACGTGCGTCCCAGGGTAACCGTCTCCTCAGCGCTTTTGGAAGTGAACATAGCCCTTGGGGAATGCCGAATGCCGAATATCGACGCTCGAATTTAGCTGGCCAATCCGGGTCAGTGGAATTTTCGGGAATTTCTTCTGCCAGCGCGAGAGCAGGGTGCGCGAATCCTTCGCCGCAATCGCGAAGAGCAATTCGTAGTCTTCGCCATCGGAGATTGCCTGGCGGATGGTGCAGCCGCGATTCAACGGCAGCGTTGCTTCATCCACTTCAAAGCCGACGCCGCTCGCCCGCGCCAGGCGCGGCAAATCCGTTCCGAGACCGTCGCTCAAGTCCATCATGGCGTGGATGCGGAAGTTTTCGGTGAGCCACCGCGATTCCGCGATTCGGGGAACGAACTTCAAATGATGTCCCCGAAGCGATCCCCCAAGACGCCCGGTGACGAAAAGCGCGTCGCCTGTTTTCCCGCCGGCGCGGCTCACCCATCGATTTTTTTCCACGAAACCAGTTACGCTGATCGAAATCACGGCAGGTCCCTTGATGCCGCTTGTTTCGCCGCCTACGACGGCCACCTCGAACTTCCGCGCCGCTTTTTTGATTCCACGATAGAGCTGCCGAACCCAGGAAACCTCTCGGTCGGCCGGGACAATCAACGTGACCAGCGCAAAACGCGGCAGGCCGGACATCGCGGCGAAATCGCTCAGCGGCCGCGCCATCGCCTTCCATCCCACTAACTCGGCGCGGGTCTTCCTGGCGAAATGAACGCCTTCCACGAGGCAATCCGTCTTGAGGAGATTGAGGAGGCCGGGCTTCCCGGATTCCACCAGCGCGCAGTCATCCCCCGCGCCGAGAACCACCCCGGAATTCGGCTCCGATTTCGGCAGCAGTTGTTCGAGAAGTTCGTCTTCGCCGACGTCTCGCAGCTTCATTGGACCAGGTCGGGGAAGGCGAGCGCGGTAAGGGTCACTGCATTAAAAAGCGCGTGCATCATCATCGGAACCAGAATCGAGCCGCTCCATTCGTAAGCAACGGCAAAACAAATTCCGAGGACGAAGAGCGGCAGGAACGAAGGCAGATGGCCGTGGACCGCGGCGAAGAGGAGCGCGCTCGCCACGATGCCGACGACTCTTCCGCCATAACGTTTCACGACGCCATACAGGAAAAAGCGGAATATGAATTCCTCCGCCACCGGCGCGAGCGAGACGGCGAGGACGATGATGAGAATGCGTTGTTCCACCGTGCTCGATTGGCTGAACAGCTCGAGGATCGCCTGCTTTTGAGGCGCGCTGCGCAGAAAGCGCTGGGTCACGATGTCCGCCAGGAAAAGTAACGGATAGGCAGCGAGGAGCAGCACTGCGCCCGTAATCGCGGTGCGGAAAAATCCGATCTTCGAAAACCCGGCCATCGAATTTAGATCAAAGCGACGGAGACGCAGGAAGCCGACGAGCGCCAGAAGCAAACCCACCGTGAATACCGCACTCACCACGAGATCGCGGGTTCCCAGATTTCGCGGCGACGGCTGGGTTGCGGAGCCGGCCAGCGTGAGGAGAAAAAACAAAGCAAGGGAAGCGGCGATCATCGCTTCCGGGAAAGCGAACGTGCGGATTGGCGGCGGCTCGGAATTCGGAACGCGCGCCGCGATTTGCCGCAGAAGGGAGGCGTAAATGTAAACACCGATCACCAGAAAGAATGCGTTGACCACAGCGCTCAGCGCCGGGATTAGGCCGTCGACGGTCATCCCACCCGCCGCGCCCTACGGAGCGTAGAAGCTCGGCAGAAAGTAAGCGCGCCCCGTTTCCAACTGCGGCATCAACTGCTTCGGAAGCGTCAGCTCGATCTTGTTATCCGCGCTGCCGAGGGCCCGCAGGAAACGACCGAAGCTGAACGGCGGCCCGTATTTCACGATCGTGGCCCCCGGCGCATGGCCGAGTTCCTTCGCCTTCGTGAATGCGTCTTCGATTTGGCCCACGCCGTCGATCAACTTGTTATCGAGCGCGTCCTTGCCCGACAGGATGCGGCCGTCGGCCACGGAATTGCGGAGCCCGTCCGCGGGCAGGTTCCGTTCGCGGGCGACGATCCCGAGAAACTTGTCGTAGGTTTTCATGACGAAGCCCTGGATGTATTCGCGTTCTTCCGGCGTGACCGGACGTGTCCCGCTCAGCATGTCCTTGAACTTCCCGCTTTTGAAGACCACTGACGAGAGCCCGACCTTGTTGAAGAGCTGTTCGTAATTCAGCGTCTGGATGATAACACCGATGCTGCCGGTGATGGTCGTCTCGTTCGCCATCAAATATTTCCCGCCGCACGCCACGTAATACCCGCCCGAGGCCGCGAGCGAGTCCATGTAAACGATGACCGGTTTTTTCGCGCGCGTCTTGACCACCCAGTTGTAGATAACATCCGAGGCCGTCACTTCCCCACCGGGTGAATCGATTTCCAACACGATCGCCCGGACGTGGTCGTCATCGCGGGCCTGCTGGAGCGCGAGGCGCATGTCCTCCACCATCGTGTCCCCAACGTTGCCCGGCAGCGACGAGCTGATCAGGCCGCGCATCGTGATCACCGCGATCTTGTCGCCGCTCCCGCGCGCGCCGCGCTGCACAAGCACTTCTCGAAAGGACGGCACCGGCTCGGCGAACTGCGGGCCTGCGCCCAGGCGGCTCAGTGCGGTCACAGCCAGGATGAAATTAATGACCAGACTGGCGACCAGCGCGACCGCGAGGAAGATGCTTAGGCAGCCCAGCTTTCGATTCTCAGCCATGACCGGGCAAACTGGTGGAGATCAGACCCGCGCACAAGGGGGAAAGCGGGGCAATAGAGAGTGGCTTGGAAGCTGCTTTTTGGACCGGCATGAACAACGCCGGCCACCTTCCCATCAGCGAGACTGCGCGCCGTCCGGGCAAGACCAAGGCGCGCCGGGGCCGTCCGCGGAAGAACACCGTGCCAGCTGGCGCCGTGAAAGAAATGCCGGCTGTCGGCACCCTCTCCCGGACGAAAAGTCTTCTGCTCGCGGCACTCCGTGTCTGGGAGCTGAAGCATCGGATCAGCGAGTAACTGGAGGCGGCACGCCCCGTGCGAGACGCGAAGCTCCGGTTCCGTCCTGTAGTTTCATCCGCGCCGGCATGGCCAATAACCTGCTCCCTCGGACATGTGAAAATCGACCGCGAAAATCGCATTCTTAGGTTCGTAAGCATTTCAATCCTGGGAGTCGCTCTGCTCGCCTCGACTCTGCACGGCGCCATCCTCGAACCGGTAGCTTCCTTGCGCCAGTCGCTTACCGCCTTTCCCCAGGTCCGGTTTTCCAACGGAACTTTTTACGGAACGGATTTCGGCGGCTTCAACGGCGCCTCGGATCATGGCTCCGTTTTCAAACTTGCACCCGACGGTTCCGTCACCCCGCTTTACCAGTTTCAAGCGACGACCCCCGACGAAGCAAACCCTACCATTCTGATCGGCGCCGCGGATGGAAATCTCTACGGTGCGACCGCGCCGAGGGCCGTCGGTGATCTGAATGGGATGATCTTCAAGGTCACGCCGGCAGGAACCTTCACCCCGTTGTACCATTTCCAGGACGGGAAAGGAACTCACGCCGTCAGTCTGATCCAAGGGGCGGACGGCAATTTCTATGGCACCGCCGCCGGCGACTCGAGCGGTGGCTTTTTCAATCACCCGGCGAGCATGCACAACCCGGGAATATTTTTCCGGCTAACACCGGCAGGCGTATTCACCGTCCTTTACACTTTCACCGGCGGTGCGGACGGAAGTTTTCCAAACGCCTTGATCCAGGGAGCGGACGGCAACTTTTACGGCAGCACGTTCTGCGGCCCGGAGACACCGCCCAATACTTTTTCCGGCTACGGGACGATCTTCAAAGTCACGCCAACGGGCGTCCTGACAACTTCATACAGCTTTACGGGCGGAAATGACGGGGGGAATCCTGGCAAGATTATCCAGGGCGCCGACGGCAATCTGTACGGAGTCGCTGATTACCCGACGATCCGAACGCTCTTCAAAGTCACTCCGGCTGGCGTGCGGAGCGCGGTCTACAGTTTCACGGCCACTAATGGCACCGGGCCCTCCCGTTTAACTCCGAGCACGGACGGAAACATCTACGGCACGACGCAGAACGCCGGCATCCCGCAAGCTGGAAGCATCTTCCGGATCGATCCCGCCGGTCAGGTAACCACTAACACTTTTGACGGCGCTTCCACCGGCGGCAGTCCCAGTCAGGTATTCG
>JALYIN010000158.1 GCA_030775765.1 Verrucomicrobiota bacterium | reverse complement strand
AGACGGTCCTCGAGCAACTGGACGAGATCGACGGCGTTGATATTATCGGCATCGTCGTGAACGAGAAGGGCGCCGCGCGCGCGATCGCGACCGGCAAGGTGAAGACGCTCGGATATCCCTGCTCGATTTCAGAGACGTTCCTGCGCCGAAACCAAAATCAATCGCCGGACGAGAACCAGATCACGCTGAAACGGATCAAGGAGATGGCCGAAGGGTCGGGGCTGGACATTGTCGCTTACATTTCGATGGCGTTCGGAAATCCCTACGACGATCCATGGAGTGAAACGCAGGTGGTGGACGCGGCGAGAACCATTTTCAGCATGGGGATACGCGCCATCTCGCTGGCCGATACGGTCGGAAGTGCTGACCCGGAATGTATTAGTCGCGTCGTCGCCGAGGTGCTGCGCGAATGCGCGCAAGGCGAGATCGGAATTCACATGCACAGCACACGCGCCGCCGCGGCGGCGAAGGTGCTGGCTGCGTTCGACGCCGGTTGCCGGCGGTTCGATTCAGCCATGGGCGGATTGGGCGGGTGCCCGTTCGCGCAGGACGAAATGGTCGGAAACATTCCGACGGAAGAAGTTGTCCGCGTTCTGGAACAACGCGGTGTAAGTCTGCCGATTCAACTCGGCCAGGCCCTGACGTGGAATCGCGCGATCAGCGACGAATTCTCGGCGGGAGATGCACTCGCTGGCTAAACCTGCACTACGCCCGTGTGGAATCGAGCTTTCGGCATCGGCCGCGAAACATATTGGAGCAGCCGCGTCAGCACCTCGCGCGTTTCGTGCGGTTGAATGATCGCGTCCACCCAACCGCGCGCGGCGCCGTAACGGATGTCGGTTTGTTCCTCGTAATTTTTCTTCACCGTCGCGCGCAATTCCTCGAGTTCTTCCGGCGAAGATTTTTTGTCGCCGCGATCCTGGGCTCGGGCGAGCACGCTGAAAATTGTGTCGGAAGCCTGCGCCGCGCCCATTACTGCGTAACGCGAATTTGGCCAGGCCAGAATGAAACGCGGGTCGTAAGCTTTGCCGCAGAGCGCATAGTTGCCGGCGCCAAATGAACCGCCGACTACAACGGTGATCTTCGGCACGGTCGAGTTGCTCACGGCATTCACCAGTTTCGCTCCGCTCCGGATGATTCCGCTTTGCTCCGCATCGCGCCCGACCATGAATCCAGTGACGTCCTGGAAAAAGATAATCGGCAGGCCCGTCTGGTTGCAGTCCATGATGAAACGCGCGGCCTTGTCCGCGCTGTCGGCGTAAATGACGCCTCCCATCTGAATGCCTTCCTTCTTCGTGCGCACTTGCAGGCGCTGACTCGCCACGATGCCGACGGGGCGTCCGGAGATGCGCGCATAAGTCGTGACGAGTGTCTTGCCGTAATCAGCTTTGTATTCATCGAGCGAATCCGCGTCGATGATCGACGCGAGGAGGTCGCGCGCGTCGTAGGGCTTGTGCCCATCCAGGCTCATCAGCTCATAGACGGCCTCCGGCTTTTTCGCCGGGGAAAGTTTGGCCGGTTTCTCCGCGCGTTTTGCCAGTTCCGCTTCCGGCAGAAGCGCGACGAGCGAACGGAGCCGCTTCAAACAGGACGAATCATCCTTTTCGTAGAAGTCCACGGTGCCGCTGATTTCCGCGTGCATTTTCGCGCCGCCGAGTTCTTCGGCTTCGACAACCTGACCGATCGCCGCTTGGACCAGTGACGGACCGGCGAGATAAAGACCGCTGCCTTCCGTCATCAAAATCTTGTCGCAAAGAACCGGCAGATACGCGCCGCCGGCCACGCAATTGCCCATGATGGCCGCAAATTGCGGAAGGCCCGCCGCGGAGATCACGGAGTTGTTGCGAAAGATTCGGCCGAAGTCGTCTTCGTCCGGAAAGATTTCGTCCTGCATCGGGAGAAAGACGCCGGCGGAATCGACCAGGTAAACGATCGGCAGCGCGGATTCGAAAGCGATCCGTTGCGCACGAATCAATTTCTTGGCGGTGGCGGGGAAAAACGCGCCGGCTTTTACCGTGGCGTCGTTGGCGATGACCATGCACGGAACGCCGGCGATATTCCCGATGCC
>JALYIN010000157.1 GCA_030775765.1 Verrucomicrobiota bacterium | reverse complement strand
GTTCCAGCGCCCGCGCCAGATCCTCGATCAAATCATCCGGATGCTCCAGGCCAATGGAGAGCCGCAGCAACCCCTGCGGCGTGCGCGGGTCTTCACCTTTGATCGAGGCGCGATGCTCGATCAAACTTTCCACGCCCCCCAGACTCGTGGCGCGCACAAAAAGTTTCGTCTTCGCCGCCATAGCCATCGCGGTTTTCTGCCCGCCGCGCACTTCGAAGGAAAGCATACCGCTGAATGCACTCATTTGTTTCGCGGCGATTTGATGCCCGACGTCCGAAGCGAGCCCCGGATAATGCACCGTCTCCACGCCCTGGTGATCGCACAGCCAGGTCGCGACCTTGAGGGCATTGTCCGAATGCGCGCGCATCCGCCACGGCAGCGAACGCATCCCGCGCAAAATTAGCCAGCAATCGAAAGGCGAGGGGACGCCGCCACAGGTCGTCTGGATTTCACGGACTCGCTCCGAAAAAGCGGTCTTGGTCTGCGCGACAATGGCGCCGCCGGTTACGTCCGAATGCCCGCCGAGATATTTCGTGGTCGAATGCATGACGACGTCCACGCCGAGATCGAGCGGCCGTTGGACGATCGGCGCCCAGGTGTTGTCGCACGCGCAGATCGCGCTGGCCGCGCGCGCGATTTCGGCAACGGCGGCGATGTCCGTGATTTTCAGGAGCGGATTGGACGGCGTCTCGGTCCAGATCAGCTTCGTCTTCGATCCCACGGCTTCCTTAACCGAATCGAGTTTCGTCATGTCCACGAAGCTCACTTCCAGTCCCCAGCGCATGTAAACTTCGCGCAGCAGTTTGGTCATCCCGTGATAAACATCCGTCGGCGCGACGACATGATCGCCCGGCGCCAGCGCTTGCAGAATTGCGCTCGAAGCCGCCAGGCCTGAGGCAAAGGCGAACGCCTCTTCACCGCCTTCGAGCGCGGCCAGCCCTTGTTCCAGCGCCTGCCGGTTCGGGTTCGCGCTCCGGCCGTAAATGAAGCCGTGCGGATAACCGCCTTCCGCGTCGCGTTCGAACGTGGTGGAAAGATGAATCGGCGTCGCCACCGCGCCGGTCGCGGCATCGATCTCGTGCCCGGCGTGCACCGCCACTGTTTCGATCCGCATTTGGCGATCTGTTTTCAACGCGTTCTCTCTTTACTGTAGCTACTTCCCTGCGTCGAGGTGGATCGAGCGCTCTGCCGCTCGATGTCAGCCATTGATGTTGGGGGCGCTTTGATTTTGCACCGCGCGACGGAGCGTGCGATCCCCCAGCGCCGCAGCAAAACGATTTGACCTTCCCGGCCTGCCAGCGCAAATAGCACCTGAATTCCGCGCCGGGCCTTCTACCTTTCGGCTCCGTTTTTTATGAGCATTTACAACGACGAAGTATTCCAGATGGCGTGCGACCAGTTCCAGGTCATCGCCGATTACCTCCAGATCGATAAGAACGATCGCGATCGCCTCATGCTCCCGAAGCGCGCCATGGCGGTCACCTTGCCGGTGCACATGGACGATGGCAGCACCCAGACTTTCCAGGGTTACCGCGTCCAGCATCACCTGACCCTCGGCCCAACCAAGGGCGGCACGCGGTTCGCACCGAACCTCTCCATGGGCGAAACCGCTGCGCTCGCGATGTGGATGAGCTGGAAATGCGCGCTGGCGAATTTGCCCTACGGCGGGGCCAAGGGCGGTGTGGCCTGCGATCCGACGAAGCTTTCGCGCACGGAATTGGAGTCCATCTCGCGCCGTTACATGCAGGAGATGATCCCGTTCGTCGGCCCGCACACAGACATCATGGGCCCCGATATGGGGACCAACGAGCAGGTGATGGCGTGGTTCATGGACACGTATTCGGTCTATCAGGGCTACTGCGTGAACGAAATCGTCACTGGAAAACCGGTCTCGATCGGCGGCACCGAAGGCCGGCGCGAGGCGACCGGGCGTGGCGTGGTTTATCTGATCGAGCGTGCCACGGACATGTTAAAACTCGATCCGCGAAAATGCACCGCGATCGTGCAGGGGTTTGGTAACGTCGGCTCCGTGGCGGCCTTGTCGCTTGCCCTCAATACCGGCATGAAAATCGTCGGCATTAGCGACGCGACCGTCGCCCTTTACAATCCGGACGGGATCGATGTTGCGAAAGCCGAGCAGCACGTCATCAAGAAGGGAAATTTGCGTGCCTTCGATGAGGGAGATCGGATCGATCCGAACGAGTTGCTCATCCAGCCCTGCGACGTGCTCGTTCCTTCCGCCGTCGATCGCGTCATCAACGCAGGCAACGCCGCGAAATTAAAATGCCGCATTCTCGCCGAGGGCGCGAACGGCCCTACGACGCCCGAGGCCGATCTCATTCTGAACGAGCGCTGGGACGAACTCTTCGTTATTCCCGACATTCTCTGCAACGCGGGTGGTGTGATTGTTTCCTACTTCGAATGGGTCCAGGGCCTCCAGGCCTTCATGTGGACCGAGACCGAAGTGACGGACAAACTTTTCCGCATCCTCGAACATTCCTTCACGCAGGTGATCAAGCGCGCGAAGGCGCACAAGATTTCGCATCGCACCGCCGCTATGGCCATCGGCGTCGAGCGCGTGATGAAAGCGAAGCACGCCCGCGGTTTGTTCCCGTAATCCGTGTTTTCGCAGCGCCAAGAGGAGCGGGGGGAACGGTTGCTCGATGTTCTGACCGACGAAGACGCTGGCCTGCGTCTCATCGTTTCACGATTGGGCGCGGAGCTGATTAGCGTCGCGCGGCGGAATGCCGCAGGCGATTGGATCGGTTTTCTGAATCGCGACAACGAGATCGGTCCGCCCGCGAAAGGCTGGGCGAACCACGCGACGGTCATGGGCTACTACCTGCACCGCATCAAGGACGAGCGCACGCTCTACCGCGGCCAGAAAATTCGCGGCGGCACGCATAGCTTTCTTCGTGAGAAGGTCTGGCACCGCGTCGATTCGGAGCGCGACGGCGAACTGACTTACCGCATCACGCCGAGAGATTTTTCGGCAACGCAGTATCCGCTCAACGTTTCGCTGGATCTTACTTACCGCATCGTGGGCGAGCGCGTTTCGGTTTCGTTCCTGTTCAAGAACGACGAACCGGAATTAACCGCGCATGTCGGCTTCGGTTTGCATCCCGGTTTCGCAGCCGGGTCGTTCCAGTCGTTTCGTTTCGAAATGCCCGCCGGCCGGTATCGCCGTCATTTTTCCCCCGGCAATTATCTAACCGGCGAAACCGAAGACATTCAGTTCGCCGGAGGGGAGATGCCCTTCGAACGGGAGAAACTCCCTGGCTCCTATATTCTCGAATTGATTGATGTGCCTGATCGCAGTTTTACTTTTTGCGATCCGCCCTCACGCCGGACCGTCACCCTCGATTTAACCGGCGTACCCTATCTAACGCTGTGGTCGGATGGTGGCCCGTTCCTTTGCGTCGAACCGTGCTGGGGCCTCACCGATCATCACGAACAACGGGCCTTCGAGGACAAGGAAGGCATCCAGAAAATTCCGGCTGGGCAAGAACTCGCCGCCAGTTTCAGTTTCGCGCCGCGATTAAGCGCGTAATTTTCTCGGGTAGGGTGGGCGTCCCGCCCGCCGGTGATCGCGTCTCGCGAT